>NZ_JAADJV010000003.1:300000-559710 GCF_011684115.1 Rahnella aceris
TGCGGTGTAGAAAAACGGCTGCGCGGAGTCTTTGCCGTAGATCAGAATGAACTGGCCCGGAATGAACGCGGCGAGGAAGTTCGCTACTTTGCCGAAAATCGCTTTATAGCCGGTCAGTTTTGAACGGGCGGAGAAATCGGTAGTCATTTCGGTCGCGAGCGTTTCATACGGCACCATCACCGAGGTGTAAATCAGCTCGAACATCACGTAAGTCGAGAGGTAATACCAGAATCCGAAGCCTTCAACCCACAGCAACGGATAGAACATCATCAGTGGCACGCCGAGTAAAATGAAGAAACGGCGGCGGCCAAAACGTTTGCCGAGGCGTGTTTTACCAAAGTTATCCGAGAGATAACCCATCAGCGGGTTACTGATGGCATCGATGATGCTGGCGACGGAGAAGATCGCCGATGCCTGTAGCAGCGTCAGGCCACAAAATGTGGTGTAGAAGTACAGCAGCCAGATCCCGGCAATCGC
Source organism: Rahnella aceris (assembly GCF_011684115.1). NCBI lineage: Bacteria > Pseudomonadati > Pseudomonadota > Gammaproteobacteria > Enterobacterales > Yersiniaceae > Rahnella > Rahnella aceris. The sequence goes on from NZ_JAADJV010000003.1 coordinate 300,478, forward strand.
CAGTGCACCGCTGCCCAACAGATTTCCGCCGCCATACGCCAGCTGATGTTTAAATAAAATAGGTTTTTCTGCGTTCATAGGTTATCCGCCCAGAGAGATATTTATAAAATGAACCGGTGTTTTGTTTTTATAGAGATGACGTTTTATATAGGCGGGATGAATGAATAGATGTGAATAACATCACATTTAAAACAGCAGGGGGCGGCTGGCGATAAGATTTTGCGATACGTGTAACATTCCTCACCATCAAAAATACACAATTCACGAGATGGTTCAGATCGTATTAGTTTTAAATCGAATGATTAACTGACTATTGCTCTACAAAACCGCCACTTAACCCATGCGGGAATTTTACATCCGTATCAGAATTTTCGTTGAAGGTCAGGCATAAGCGTTGGGGGGACTGAACAAAAGGCCGTTCCCTGGCCCCTGATACAGCGGGTGATTTACGGGTAAATCTGAGGTCAGGCGTTCAGTAAAGACGCTGTGCTCTCATGCAATTCATCAAGCAAGGTATAACGCTTGCGGTATTCGGAACGTTTCTTGCTGGCAATCTCTTCCATCGGTTTGCGCGGCAGTTCCAGTGGTACGTGATATAAGGCTGAAGACGCGGGCGTGGCGCTGATGGAATCCCAGAATTCGTTATAACTGGCGACAAATACGTTTTTCTTGCGGTGACGGTAGCGCAGGCTGCGGAACACATGGCCGGTATCGCTGACCGCAAGAATGCGCTGTACGCCGGTTTCGGCCGCGACACGTTGCAGGCTTTCCAGCAGCAGGCGTTTCGGGAACAACCCGTAACAGGATTTGGTCGCCTGTTTAATCACTTCATGTGGCGTTGAGCGATGTGCCCCCTGGAAGCCGCCGATAATCAGTGTCCTCCCTTGCGGACGTTTCACAATGCTAAACGTCAGCGCCGCAAGCAGCGTGTCCTCCATATAAAGGAACATGTTGGCCTCGCCTTCGCGCTCAGATTTGCCGATGGAACCCAGCACCACCTGGAAAGCTTCACCGTCTTTGCCGGTGAACCGGGTGATGGTGTTGCCGGTTGCGCTCAGAAAAGTATTGCGCAGGCGGACGTTTTCCAGGTTTTTGACGAATGTATAGTGATCAACCAGTGCATCAGCACGTCCGGCAGAATGTAAACCGAGGTGCAGATACGGCTTATGAATTTTACTCGGCAATTTGGTCTGTACGGTGAAAGCTTCCTGCCAGACCGGCTCAGCAGCCATCTTATTCAACACCTTCAGGGTATCGAGCGGATGCAGTAAGGTGCGCACGGCGTATTTGACCCGGAACATCCGGTCGCGCCACAGGGTGTCCGGCACGCACGTTCCGCTCAGAAGATCGACAAACAGGCTGAATCCGCTGGTTTTTTTAATGGTGTGTTCAACGGGATACGCTTCGCTGAGTGATTCGGTTTCATTGAGAGGGATGTGTTCCATGATCTATTTCCGATGCCTGAAATAATCACGGTATCACCCAATTTTTAAACCTCTTTACAACGTGGTTTTAAAGAGAAGCGAGGTTGTCGGAATAAGTGCGGGCCGTTTAGCTGCCGTTTATCCGGGGTGACTGAAAGCAGTCTCACTGCCTGATATCTATTGATATGCGTGATGAGTTTCTCGTTTTCGGACATCATACAAACGCTATTGCACAGAATTTGGTTAACTTAGAAATGTTGGGAAATGTTACGAAAATGAATTCGTGATGATCATTCAGCAGTTGTAAGGAAACTTTGATGAAAATTATTACTACTTTTTGCCTCGCCAGTCTTTTCACTGTCAATGCGTTTGCCCTGACCGGCAACGATGCGACCACCAAACCAGACCTCTACTACTTAAAAAACGATCAGGCGATTAACAGTCTGGCGCTGCTTCCGCCACCACCCGCAGTGGGCAGTATTGCTTTTTTGAACGATCAGGCCATGTATGAACAGGGTCGTCTGCTGCGCTCAACTGAACGTGGCAAACTGGCGGCAGAAGATGCCAACCTGAGTGCGGGTGGTGTCGCGAACGCCTTCTCCGGTGCCTTTGGTTCGCCAATCACCGCCAAAGACACCCCGGAACTGCACAAACTGCTGACCAATATGATTGAAGATGCAGGTGATCTGGCGACGCGTTCCGCCAAAGAAAAGTACATGCGCATTCGTCCGTTTGCCTTCTACGGCGTGCCGACCTGTAACACCACCGAGCAGGATAAACTGTCGAAAAACGGTTCGTATCCTTCCGGCCACACCTCAATTGGCTGGGCCACCGCGCTGGTGCTGACCGAAATTAACCCGCAGCGCCAGGACCAAATCCTGCAACGCGGTTTCGATTTAGGTCAGAGCCGGGTAATTTGCGGCTACCACTGGCAAAGTGATGTCGATGCCGCGCGCATCGTCGGTTCCGCAGTAGTGGCAACCCTGCATACCAACTCTGCTTTCCAGCAACAGTTGCAAAAAGCCAAAGAAGAGTTTGCGAAGCAGCATCCGTAAATATTGCTGGCCTCCCCGGCCTGATCTTCGTAAAAGCCGGGGAGTCTGTAATGCCACATCTCTCATTGATACTAAATTTCTGAAAATTGCTTTTTTGCAACGGTCACTAATTGTTAACTCCCCTTCGCAGGCATAACGTCATTCCTCATTTTAAAAAGGAGTTTCATTATGGCTAGCCCCGCATATCTCTGGCTATACGATGCAAATGGCGCACTACTTTATGGCAGTTCTGAGGTTTTAAGCCGTGAAGGCGCGATCGAGATTCAAAGCTTCACGCATGGTCTTTCCGTACCCTTCGATGGCAATACCGGTCGGCTGACATCTACCCGTGTTCATCAAACCATGGGACTTGTAAAAGAGTTCGATAAATCTACTCCCTACCTCTACCGTGCCGTCGCCACCAGCGAAAAGCTGCAAAAGGCGGTGATTAAATGGTATCGCATTAATGCGGCTGGTATGGAGGAAGAGTTTTTGAATATGACAATGGAAGGCGTGCGTATACTTAACATCAATCCACATATGCACAATTTCAAACAAGCTGACGGACAGGCCAGTATGCCCACGGAGTCCATTGGCCTTGGGTATCAGAAAATTACATGGTTGTACCTCGACGGACATATCAGTTTTACCGATCAGTGGAACTCCAGCATTTACGCATAAACGGAGACAGGGATGATTTCATGCAGAGTGGATTTTAATCGCCTTTATGAGAGTGGAAAAATTGCAAAACTTTATTGTGCTGGGGTTGGGATCTTTCCTGTATTTTCAGGCTTATTCCCGCACACAAACAGAATAGGTTGTGGAGGTAATGAGAATGGGCCAATTCCGACGGGTAAATACTGGATTGTTGACCGCCCCAGAGGGGGAGTGAGGTCGAGATTAAAGGAGTACGAAAAGCATATTCGCACGGGTAATGATTACTCATCTTGGTTTGCCCTGTATCGACAAGATGGCTTGATTGATGATTCAACTTATATCGGTGAGACCTTGCGCAGAAGTTTCCGTTTGCATCCATTGCGACCGGATGGTACCGGCGTATCAGATGGGTGTTTAACATTCATGTATCATGCCGATTTTGACAAGCTCAGAAGCGCGTTGTTGAATTCGCACACTAGAGACATCCCAATCATACATCTGAAGGCATATGGAGAAATCGAAGTTACGGGGGATATGAATGCGCCATGCCTTATTCTGTAAGATAGCGGTGCGGCTGGCGCTTTTTATTTTTATAGATTACTACCTGCTGTCGCCCTTCCCCGGCTGGCTGATTGATTATGAATACATCAAATCGATAGCCATCGCGGATTATTTTGATCAACTGATGAAACCAGATTACGGAGCCCCCCCATGGCCTGGATTGCAGGATGATATTTTTGTCGTGTTGCTCTCCGTCACAGGATTAATTCCAACCTTGTTGATAATGGTTATGATTGAGGCAATTGTGAAGGCAGGCATTAAGGTCGTTAAACGTAAAAATATAAAGTAAACCCGGCTGATGCCGGGTTTTTCTGTTCAGGGAATTAAAGACCCCGATACCTTATTTATTCTCAACAAACTCAAATGCCAGACGCAGTTGTTCGGCGTTGGGGTTTCCCGGCAACAGATGAATGGATTCTCCGGGCTGGAGCGTGCGCTCAATCAGTCGGGAAAGCTGTTTCTCATCATGAATATCCACCTGCAACTGCGCCAGACTGACCGGCAGATCCAGCACTTTGTACAGCGCGGTTAACTGCTGCACCACTTCCGGTTGATTGAGCAGCGCGCTTTGCACCAGAATGCCGTAAGCGACTTTGGTGCCGTGCAGGAAGGCGTCAGTTTGGGGCAGCGCGGTCAGGCCGTTATGCACCGAATGCGCCGCTGCGATACGCGTATACCGGTCGCCCAGCCCGCCCACTAATCCGCCGCCCGCAATAATGGCGTCGAGCACATTGAGGAATGGCTGCGTCAGTTGATTATCGTCCTGCGCCTGTAATGCCGCTTCGCTTTCGTTGAGCAACACATCCCGAATGGTCAGCGCGGTATTCAGGCCGAGCTGCACGGTTAAGGGCAGTTTTTCCGGCTGCGGGCTGAGTACCACCGCTTCGTACCATTTCGCCAGCGTATCGCCGATCCCGGCCAGCAGATATTCCTTCGGTGCGCGCAGAATAATGCGCGGTTCGACCAGCACCAGATGGTTGGCGTCGTTGAATATTTCGTAACGCAGCGCCTGCCCTTCGTCGTTATACCACACAGACAATGGCGTCCAGGCCGCACAGGTCGCGGCAATGGTCGGAATGGCCACTACCGGCAATCCCAGACGACGCGCCACCACTTTGGCGGTATCCAGCACCGCACCGCCGCCGATGCCGATCACCACCTGCCGGTCATTGCCGCCGATATGCGCAATGCGCTGTACTTCAGTTTCGCTGCAATGTGCCGCGAACAACACACGCTTCGCCTGCGGGGCAGTAAACGCTTGCGGCAGGAAATCTTGCGCAGCCACTAGTGCACGCTCGCCGTAAATCCACAGCGCGTTATCCAGTTGTTGCGGCGTATAAAACTGCGCCAGCCGGTCGATGGCACCGGGGGAAGAAAAGTAGTTGGCAGGGCCGGTAACCACACGGATATCTGTATCACTCATGGGGAAATCCTTAATTTAGAAGCTGTTAACATCCTACGCCCGGACATCCGGATGGCTAATACTCTTTGGCATTAACTTATGCCTTTTCGTTCGTTGCCAAGTGTTACCCGGTCATGAAAACTCGGACAATCAATTCATTAACCCACTATAAAAGCCTGCACAAAGGGCTCGCGTGAATTGTCCTCCCGTTAAATGATGATTAACCACACAGGGTAATAAACATGAAACTGTTCTCCGCGTCGTTACTGGCGTTAAGTTTGCTCTCCGTTTTTCCATCTTTCGCCGCAGATACTGCACCGGTGCCGAAAGCCATTGCCGATCATAAAGGGCCGGTCCGCATAGCGGTGATCCGCAATCTGGGCTCAGATGACAACACCACGCAGTTTGTGTCCGGCGCCATTCAGGAAGGCCGCAAACTGGGCTTTCAGGTGAGTACTTTCCTCAGTAACGGCGATGACGCGAAATTCCAGGATTTCGTCAATCAGGCCATCAGCCAGAAATACGACGGTATTATTTTGTCGCAGGGGCGTGACCCGTATTCCACCGATTTGCTGAAACGTATTACCGCCAGCGGCATTGCGGTATCCGTGTTCGATACGGCGGTGAACGGCGATATTCCCGGCGTGACGGTCACGCAACAGGATGACGCCTCGCTCACCGATCTTTCCGTCGGGCAACTGGTAAAAGATTTCAACGGTAAAGCCAATATCGTCAAACTGTGGGTGGCCGGTTTCCCGCCGATGGAACGTCGTCAGGATGCCTATAAAAAAGTATTAGCCGCCCATCCTGGCATTCATGAGCTGGAATCGGTCGGCGCCGTGTCGTCGGATGTTCAGGGCGATACCGCCAATAAAATCGGCGCGCTGCTGGCGAAATACCCGAAAGGAAAAATCGACGCGATCTGGGGCACCTGGGATGCCTTCAGTCAGGGGGCGTATAAAGCCTTGCAGGAGAATGGCCGCACTGAAATCAAACTCTACAGCATCGATATTTCCAATCAGGATATCGGTCTGATGCGTGCGGCCAACAGCCCGTGGAAACTCAGCGTGGCGGTGGATCCGAAACTGATCGGCGCGATCAACCTGCGTCTGGTCGCTAACAAAATTGCCGGTGAAAAAACGCCAGAGACTTATGAATTCAAAGCCTCGGCTATCCCGCAGGCGTTGCTGACAAGCAACCCTGATGCCGTGAACGTCGCATCGCTGGCGAAAGTGATTCCGGGCTGGGGCAAATCTGATGATTTCATCGCGCCGTGGTTCGCAACCCTTGAAGCGCAGCACAAAAAATAAGGCCGGACTATGACAACGCAATCTCTCCCGACCCCGGAATACAGTCGTAATATGCGACTGATCGGCCACAGCGATCAGGGCGGAAAACCTGACGGCGTACAGGTAATGGTCCATCGTGGCTACGCGTATATCGGCCACATGGTGTCGCAGGGTTTCTCCATTGTGGATGTGCGTGATGCCAAAAATCCGCGCCCTGCCGGTTTTGTGGCGGCACCGCCGGGCACCTGGAATGTGCATCTGCAGGCGCATGACGATTTGCTGCTGGTGATCAACGCCCGCGATTTGTTCGCGGATGTCCGCTTCGCCGATGAAAAAGTCTATTACACCCGCTCCGTCAGCGAGACGGTTCAGGGTACGCAGCAGCGTGGCTGGAGCGCCGGTGTGCGTATCTTTGATATTTCGGTGCCCGATCAACCAAAAGAAATCAGCTTTCTCGCGCTGGAAGGTATCGGCGTACATCGCATCTGGTATGTCGGCGGGCGCTGGGCGTACGTTTCAGCCCTGATTGATGGCTACAGCGATTATATTTTCCTGACGATTGATCTGGCCGACCCGCGCAATCCGCAGGTCGCCGGACGCTGGTGGCTGCCGGGGATGCATACCGCAGGCGGTGAAACGCCGGACTGGCCGGAAGGTAAACGTTATGCGCTGCACCATGCCATTATCAGCGGGGATACGGCATATGCCAGCTGGCGTGACGGGGGCCTGACGTTGCTGGATATCAAAGACCGCAGCGCGCCACAACTGATTGCTCACCGCAACTGGAGCCCGCCATTTGGCGGCGGCACGCATACCGCGCTGCCGTTGCCGGACCGGGATTTGCTGGTCGTGCTCGACGAGGCAGTGCTGGATAATCAGGAAGATGGCGAGAAGTTGATCTGGCTGTTTGACGTGCGCGAGCCGTCGAATCCGGTGAGTATTTCGACCTTTCCGCAGCCGGAGGAACGGGATTACGTCAGCAAAGGGGCGCATTTCGGGCCGCACAATTTGCATGAAAACCGGCCGGGCAGCTTTATCAGTTCAACGCTGATTTTCGCGACCTACCAGAATGCGGGTGTACGTGCGTACGACATCAGCAATCCGTACCAGCCGAAAGAAACCGGTGCGCTGGTGCCCGCTGCGCCCGTTACCATGATGGATAAACGTCCTGGCAGGCCGCAGGTGATTCAGTCCTGCGACGTGTTTGTCGATGCGCAGGGAATTATCTACAGCACCGACTATAACGGCGGATTATCCATTATCGAATATCTCGGCTGATCCCTTGCCCGCCTGTGAACTTATCGGGTTCCGGGTGCGGGCGTTTTTGTTTTTCCTGCCACTGACTTGCCCGGACTGAGGACCAGCCACACCGCCACGCAAATCAGAATGCCGCCCGCAAAAAAACCTTCTGACAGCGTTTCATTCAGCAGCAGATAACCCCACAGAATACCGAACGGCGGGATCAGAAATGTCACGGTCATGCTGCGCAGCGGGCCGATATCGGCTATCAGGCGGAAATACAGAATGTACGCCCATGCCGTACAGATAAACCCGACGGCCAGCACACAGAGCCAGACCAGCGGTTGCGCCCAGGTCACCGGCGCTTCGGTAGCCGAGGTATAAAGGAAAAAGGGCAACAGGAACAGTGTCGCGCCGAGCTGGCTACCGGTCGCCACCAGTTTGGGATCCAACCCGCCGCGTTCGCTGATCCAGCGTCGTGTCAGGAAACCAGCCACTGCATAACAGCCGGTTGCCACCAGGCAGGCAATGACGCCCGCCAGTAATTGCGGCACCGATTCCGCGCTGCCGGTGGTGGTGAGCAAGGTAATGCCGAACAGGCCGGTGAGTACACCGAGCGCTTTTTTCAGCGTCACGGTTTCATGAAAGAATAAACCGCCGAGCACGACACCCATCAGCGGCGTAGTGGCGTTGAGAATGGCGGAATAACCGGCGGGTAACCAACGTGCTGCCAGACAATACATCAGAAAAGGCAAACCGGAGTTGATCACCCCGAGCAGCAGCGAGCGGCCAAATTTATGCTGATAATCACGCGGCGTTCTCAGTACCGCAAGGATCACGACCAGTCCGACAAATCCGAACAGTACGCGAAGAAACGCCGTATTGATGGCACCGAACGCCGGAGCCGCCACGCGCATAAACAGAAAACTGCCACCCCAGATCGCCGCCAGCAGTAGCAATCGGCAATAATCCCCACTTTTCATTCACATCCCCTATTGAACATTGTCTGATGTCTTGTTTTATTGATGCAGGCGAATAACTAAAACGTGTTAATCAGTGTAGTGAATGTTCCGCCCGAAAAACCCTCTTTTTCTTGCTTTGTAATTCTGATGAAGGCGCTGTAATGACTGATTTCTCACAAGCTGATTTTGACGTGCGTCTGGAATGGGGCGCGCAGGCGGTGGAGCATCTGGCGGCAGATGCCGATTGCATCGTGATTATTGATGTCATGTCGTTTTCTACCTGCGTGAGTATCGCCACCGCGCGCGGTGGAACGGTGTTTCCGTATCCGTGGAAGGATGCCAGCGCGCAGCAATATGCCGCTGAGCGGAATGCGCAGTGCGCGCAATTTGACCGGCGTTTTCAGGGGCCGGGGTTCACCCTTTCGCCCTGCTCTCTGCAGGAAATGGTTAGCGGAACGCGGCTGGTATTGCCTTCGCCGAACGGATCGGCGCTGACCTTTCAAGCCAAAACACACAATGCTGCGATTTTCACCGCCTGCTTGCGCAATCTCACCGCCACGGCGCGTGCCTGTGAAAAGTATCCACGCATTCTGGTGATCCCCGCCGGTGAAAAATGGCCGGACAATAGTCTTCGCCCGGCGCTTGAAGATCTGGTCGCTGCGGGGGGATTGATTTCACGGCTGCGCAATCGTCAGTTGTCAGCAGAAGCCCGCGCGGCGCAGACGGTTTATCAAAACCTGACGCTTGCAGAACTTGCAGATTGCGGCTCAGCACGCGAACTCACCCGACGCGGTTTTGCTGCTGATGTTGCGCTGTGTCTGCAGGAAGATGTCAGTGATTTCGCTTGTCAGTTGCAGGATGATTTTTTCACGTCGGCCGACTAAGCGTAAAAATCGCTCTTTTTGATCTTCATTTGATCTATAACCCGTATAAAGGTGTGTGATAGGTTTAATACTTATCATCTATCTTTTGCTGCAGCGTGTAGCGAGTGGGTTTTTCCGGGACAGAACACAATGAGCCACAGTAAACCGGATGCGTCAGAACATCCGCAGGGAGATTCCGCAGTTAATACCGGGATCTCCGTTATTGCTTTATTGGTTGCCGCTGCTTTCTTCATGGAGTTTATCGACGGTACGGTGATAGCCACCGCACTGCCGCAAATGGCGATTTCTTTCGGGGTATCTGCTGTTGATCTGAATGCCGGGATGAGCGCCTATATGCTCACGCTGGCGGTATTGATCCCTGCCAGCGGCTGGGCGGCGGAGCGTTTTGGTGCCCGCAACGTGTTCACGTTTGCGCTCGGCGTTTTCACGCTGGCCTCACTGTTTTGTGCAATGGCCTCCAGCGTCAGTGAATTTATCATTCTGCGTATTATTCAGGGGATCGGCGGCGCGTTGATGGTGCCGGTCGGGCGTCTGACGGTGTTGAAAACGACGCCGAAGCCGCAGCTGATTAAAGCTATTGCCACCCTGACCTGGCCTGCGCTGGTCGCGCCAATCCTCGGGCCACCGCTCGGCGGGTTTATTACCCATTACGCCTCGTGGCACTGGATTTTCTATATCAATGTGCCGCTCGGGATTATCGCGATGATGCTGGCATGGCGTCTGTTTCCGCAGGAACCTTCCGCGGAGCCGAAGCATTTCGACAAACCGGGGTTTGTACTGACCGGTCTGGCGATGCTTTCGCTGGTGACCGGTCTGGAGCTGATCAGTCAGGACCACATTTTATGGACCGCCGCCATACTGTTGCTGGTGACGGGAGTGGTGCTTTCGGTGCTGGCTATCCGGCATCTTTATCGCGACCCCGAACCGATGGTTCATCTCGGGGCGATAGTCATTCCGACGTTTCGTATCAGTATGGGGGGCGGTTCTCTGTTTCGCGTGACCATCAGCGCCGTGCCGTTCCTGCTGCCGCTGATGTTGCAGGTCGGATTTGGCATGGATCCCTTCCATGCCGGCTTGCTGGTGCTGGCGGTATTTGCCGGTAATCTGGCGATGAAACCGGCCACTACGCCGCTGATCCGTCGTTTCGGTTTTCGCCCGGTGCTGGTGGTTAACGGTCTGCTGAGCGTTTTCTCGCTGTTGTTCTGCGCGTTTCTTACGCCTGACACGCCTGACTGGCTGGTGATGGTATTGCTGTTTCTCGGCGGCCTGAGCCGTTCGATGCAGTTCACCGGCATCAGCACGCTGGCGTTTTCCGACGTGCCTGCGAAACAAATGGCCGATGCCAATACCCTGTTTAGCACGGTATTGCAACTGTCTGTCGGGCTTGGGATTACCGTCGGCGCGCTCGGTACCCGTCTTGGTGAACAACTGGTTGATGCGCTGGACTGGGCGTCTGTGCCCGGCATGAGTTTCAAAATCTCCTTCGTGGTTATTGCTGTGCTGACGTTGATCGGCTGGCTGGATATGTTGCGCCTGAAACCGGATGCCGGTTCCTCCGTTTCGGGCAAAAAGTGAATCGCTGCTCTATGATGAGTCGTGTTAATTAACCCTTACGGGAGAACCCGATGTTCACAGGATTAAGTGCTTTTCCTCTTACGCCGCTGACTGAAAAAGGTATTGATGAGAAATCTTTTGTCAGGCTGATGGAACGGCTGGTCAGTGCGGGTGTGGACTCCATTGGTGCGCTCGGCTCGACGGGCAGTTATGCCTATCTGAAGCACAGTGAACGCGACCGCGTTGCGCGGCTGGCAGTAGAACACGCCAATGGTATTCCGGTGATGGTCAGTATCGGCTCGGTGCGGACTTCCGATGTATTGCATCTTGCAGAAGATGCCCAGCGGGCAGGCGTCAGCGCCGTGTTGCTGGCACCGGTGTCGTATCAGAAACTGACGCAAGATGAAGTGTTTACGCTGTATGAAACCGTCAGCCGACATCTTTCCGTGCCGTTGTGTGTTTACGACAATCCGGCCACCACGCATTTCGATTTCACCGATGAGCTTTACGGACGTATCGCGCAGTTGCCGCATGTGGGCAGTATCAAAATTCCCGGACTTTCAGCGGATCCGCTCGTCACGCGTAAACGGCTTGACCAACTCCGTCGACTTGTCCCTTCTCATGTGACACTTGGCGCGGCGGGCGATCTGGCGGCCGCCACGGTGCTGACGCAAGGCGGCGATGTCTGGTACTCCGTCATTGCCGGATTGTTCCCGGAAATTCCGCTGGCGATCACCCGCGCGGCGCAAAAAGGCGATGCGCAGACTGCGCAGGCACTGTCTGCTCAGTTAGAGCCGCTCTGGGCGCTGTTCCGTCAGCACGGCAGCCTGCGCGTTGTGGCCGCCGCAGCGGAAATTCTTGGCCTGGTATCGGCCCCTTGTCTGCCGTTACCGCTTCAGTCGTTGTCGGCCGATGCCCGTCAGCATCTTACTTCCGTGCTTGATACCTTATTTCAGCACTGAAAAACTGCCTGAAACAGGGTGGATTATTAATTAAGTTCCTTTCTAAATCTAATGACATTCACAGCGTGAATGTCATTATCTTACAGCGTGTTACCCTGCCGTTTTATCCTTGCGTCATATCACTTTTTTCTGATTTTAAGGGGTCGGAATAAATCGCTTTCTATTATTATGCGTCGCGGCTGAAAGGCTATTTTCCGCCGCGCGGAGAGGTTTGTTTTTAACTGAAAGTCAAAAGGAATGATAATGCCATACGGTGATAATGGTCAGGGACTCTTTCGCAGAGGGCAGCTTGAGCAACAAATAATCAGAACCACCAAGTTCTCGATTTACGCGCAGGCGGTGTATTGCGTTAACAGAATGCTGCGCGAGGCCAATGTCGGTATTTCGGAGCAGGCGTACCAAAGCATCTCACGCAATATTACTGCGGTGACAAACGGACGCCTTTACGAAACATCGGCTTCACTTTCAGAAGCCCGGGTATTTGCACGTGATACTGCGGGGGCGATAAAAGCCGGTGATTTTAAATCGGCGGCGATCACAGCCAGTGGCGCTGCGATCAACGCCATTGGCGGGCCGCTGTTTTTTGGTCATTATGACCGTAACAAACTGATGGCGATAGAACGCCATCTGTACGATAACTTCCACCTGTAATTTTCTGACGACCACATGGGGGCTGACAGTGCGTTTTGCCCCCGTACGGGTTTCCCCTCTTTTGCCTCGCGCTCCACGCCACAAACAGCCACCCTTTTTATCGCTTATTCACCCGTTTGATTTCGCTTAAATCGCCTAAAGTGGCAGCATCATGAACCTTTTCTGCCTGCGCGCTGGCGCGGAGCAAAACACATAAAGGCTATTCAGGCGTGGCAAAATCATTTTTACGCAGTGGCAGTCTCAATGACATCCTTGCACTGGGCGAAAACGGGCTACCGGTTTACGCATCAGCCCTGCAATTACGCGAAACCTTACGTCTGCGTAAACAACCGGTGATTGCCGACTGTCTGGCGATCCCGCAGCTTAATGAGGCCGGTGACCGCCTCGACTGGTATTCCCCCCGTGAAGGTAAAGTCGTTTCCTGGGCCGCTGCCACAGATACCGCGCGCGCATCGGCTTTGCGCCAGCTCGAGAACTGTCTCGACACCGTGTCGCAAATCAGCAAAGCGGCAAAATCTTCTGAGAAACCCGCCACACAGTTTTTTGGCTCGTTACTGGAAAAAGCCTTCCGTTTTCCGGATCAAAACCATGTGTATCTGGTCGGAGGGCAGCCTGTACTGACCTTCTGGGGCTTCCTGAGCCTCGACAGCGTCAGTAATCCTGATCCTTTTGCGGCGCTGCGCAATACGCTGACCGCCGATGAACCCCTGCCAGCGCTGTCGCTGGCAGCAGAAAAAATCAAAGCGCCGGAACCGGTCATTGAAAAGCCGGAACCTGTGCGGGTAATTAAAACCATTGAAGCCCGCGCGGCTGAACAGGAAGTTACGGCGCCGGAACCGGTTGCGACCCCGCGCCGTAAAAAATCTCCGCTGATCTGGGCACTGCCGGTCGCGGCGCTGGTCGTCGCCGGTTCTGCCGCAGGCTGGTTATATTCCCGTACGCCTGCGCCAAAAGTTGAAACCGCGAAGACCGAAGCGCCGAAACCTGCTGCGACAACGGAACCGGCGGTGATTGCCCCGCCACTGGTGGCTACAGAAGTGAAATCCCCCGAAGTGAAGACGCCGGAACCGACACCGTTACCGGTCGCACCGGCCGCCGTGGTGGTGCCTTCTCCGGAGCCCGTCGCGGAAGTGGAAAAAACACCGGTCGCTGCTGTACCGGCTGTGCCTGTCAGCAAAAATGCCTTAGTGATGCCACCTGATGCGGTAAAAATCGGCTCGACCAAATTTCTCAACGGTAACTGGAATGTGGTGGTGGATATCAAAGATCCGGTTACCGGTAAACCGCCGGTGTTGCGTTATCAGTTTAAACAGGGTCAGGGTACGGTAAAAATTACCTACGGCGCGGGCGTGACCTGCCGCACGGTGGCAAATGCCGGTCTGATGCAATCAGGAAATCTGGTGATTAACAGCCGTTACCGGGCGAAATGCAGCGACGGTTCCCGTTATCAGATGCCGGAAATCAGTTGTACTCAGGGCGCGACTGGCGCTGCCGTGTGTCAGGGTCGCTATACCGGCGACACGGTTTACCCAATGACCATTAAGCGTGAAGGTAAATAACAGCATGCTGGCAACCCTTACAGATTTTAAACAAAAGATTACCCTGATCCGCGACAGCGGCATCCAGTTCCTCGACTTCGCGCTGAAGCCGGTGTGGGATGACGGACTGCCTGCCAAATTTGTGCGCAAGAGCGCCAACGGCCCGTTATTGCGCCTCGACTATAACCCGCAAAATGGTCGTCACTTTTTACCGGGAGTGGATGGCGGTGCGCCGGAAGTGGTGCGTCCTGAATTCAGTTTCCCGCTGGAACAGTCGCTGAAACTGCTTGACCAGATCTGGCTGCCGTTGCCGTTCCTGCGCTTTAATCCGCCGCGCACCTTTATGGCCGGTCCCGACAACTGGGCGCGGGTGCAAATCCGTGAACTGGATACCCCGGAAGCGGATGGCAGCACGCACCGCGTCGTGATTGCCTTTGATACCCGCGTAGTGGAAGGCGATGACGAACAAACCCAGCTCGCACCGACACCGGATGACGTCAAAAACGGCATCAGCTTTGCGCTGGCATGGCATAACGAAGAACTGCCCGATTTCCTCGATCAGACCTGGGTGGACGGCTGGTTACGTGAAGTGTTCACCGAGCAGTCCGCTATCCGCGAGGAACGTGAAGCGCGCAATATTAAAGTCGCCCTGCGTGAATTCGAATATCAGGCACATTATCTGAATCTGCTGGAAATGCTCGGCAGCCAGCTTGGTATCCCTGAACTGAAAATTAATGGCGCGACGTTGCAGGAACCGGCGATTAACGTCGATCTGATTCTGGATGTGGGTAACTCGCACACCTGCGGCATTCTGGTGGAAGACCATGCAGGCGAAACCGATGGCCTGAAGCAAACCTGCGAACTGCAACTGCGCGACCTCTCTCAGCCGCATTTTCTCTATAACGAACTGTTCGAGAGCCGGGTGGAGTTCGCCCAGGCTCGCTTTGGTAAACCGAACTTCTCCGTCGAAAGCGGCCGTGATGACGCCTTTATCTGGCCGTCAATTTTACGCGCCGGTCGGGAAGCCAGTCGTCTGGCACTGTTGCGCGAAGGAACGGAAGGATCGACCGGGATTTCCAGCCCGCGCCGTTATTTGTGGGATGAAGACAGTTATACGCCGGGCTGGCGTTTCAGCCAGGGCGGTCATGGTGCGATTACCGAGCCGGTCGCTGCAGCCATGCCGCTGACATTTCTGATCAATGACGACGGTCAGCCGCTGTCTGATCTGCCTGCGGAAGATCGCCTGCCGGTGTTCTCCGCCCATTACAGCCGCAGCTCGGTGATGACGCTGATGCTGTCGGAACTGCTGGCGCAGGCGCTGATGCAAATTAACAGCCCGGCGCAGCGCACCCGTATGCTGCGATCTTCCGCACCGCGCCAGTTACGCAATATTATTCTGACCCTGCCCTCGGCGATGCCGAAACCGGAGCGTGAAATTTTCCGCCGCCGTATGCAGGAAGCCATCGGGCTGGTGTGGAAATCCATGGGCTGGCATCCCTCTGACGACGCGTTTAAAAACCAGAACGACAAAGCCAAAAGCAGCGTGCCGGTGCCGGATGTGCAGATGGAATGGGACGAAGCAACCTGCGGCCAAATGGTGTATCTCTACAACGAAACGCAGGTGAATTTTGGTGGTCATACCGGCGAGTTTTTTGCCAGCATGGCGCGTCCTGACCGCGAACTGGCCGACGATGAACCGGTGGGCAAAACCCTCCGTATCGCCTCGATTGACATCGGCGGCGGGACGACCGATCTGGCCATCACGCAATACTGGCTCGATGACGGGATGGGGAATAATGTCAAAATCACCCCGCGTTTGCTGTTCCGCGAAGGCTTTAAAGTGGCGGGCGACGATATTCTGCTGGATGTCATTCAGCTCTATATTTTACCTGCGTTACATGCGGCGCTGAAGAAAGCCGGACTGGCTAACCCGGACAGCCTGATGACGCGCCTGTTTGGTAGCGAGGGGCGCATGGACGGGCATGCCACCTTGCGTCAGCAAAGTACGCTGCAAATTTTTATCCCGCTGGCGCGGTCAGTGCTGGAAGTTTACGAACGCTTTGATCCGCTGGATACCCACGCAGAAATTGATGCGCCATTCGGTGAATTGCTGGAACAGACACCGACGCTGAAAGTGCTGGATTATCTGCATACCGAAATCCAGCGCGTTCTGCCTGCCGGTTCGGCGGTATTTGATATTCTTCAGGTACCGCTGGTACTGAAACTCAGCAAGCTGCACAGTGAGTTTTTATCCAACCGCATGAGCATTACGCAGAACCTGCGTTCGCTGTGTGAAGTGGTGTCGTTGCATGACTGCGATGTGTTGCTGCTGACCGGTCGTCCTTCGCGTTTCCCCGGCATTCAGGCGTTGTTCCGCCATCTGCAACCGCTGCCGATCAACCGTATGCTGTCACTCGATGGTTATCACACCAGCGGCTGGTATCCGTTTAACAAACTCGGGCGCATCGACAACCCGAAATCCACAGCAGCCGTCGGCGCAATGCTGTGTCTGCTGGCGCTGGATTTACGTCTGCCGGGCTTCTATTTCAAAGCCGGTGATTTCCAGCCGTATTCGACCGTGCGCTATCTCGGTATGCTCGACGGCAATCAGGTGCTGACTGAAGATAACGTTTGTTACGGTGATATCGATCTTGATGCCCATGATTACAAACTCGATAGTGCGGCCAGTTTCCGCATTCGCGGTGCCATTTGTCTGGGCTTCCGCCAGCTGGAAAATGACCGCTGGCCGGCCTCGCCGCTGTATACCCTGTCCATCGCGGAACCTGAACTGGCGCGTAAAGTGGCGGGTGACAGTGTGCTGCGGGTGAAACTGGCGGTGAAAAAAGGGGAAGATCATCCGACGCCGGAATTTTTTGATATTGCCAGCGCGGTGCTGGATAACGGCACCAAAGTGCCTCCTCATCACCTGCGCCTGCGGCTAAATACACTGGGCGAGAGCCATTACTGGATCGACAGTGGGAGCGTATTCGTCTCATGACAACAAGCACGACAGAAACAAACGCCGGTCTGACCACCAATGTTTTGCAGCGTCAGTTTGCGGCGGTATCTGACACCATCGGCGAGGCGCTGGGCTGGGTCGACGCCACACGCGCTGAAGCTCCGCGTCTTGATCTGGAAGCCGACCGGCTGAATTTGCAGTTAACACGCTGTCGCGAGAAAGCACAGCGCCTGGCACAGGCCTGTGAACTGCCGCCAGCACTGGGTTTTTACGGGCATTCTCAGGCCGGGAAATCGTACCTGATTTGTTCGCTGGCGGCCGGTAATTACGGACGGCTGGAGACTCGTCTCGGGGGTGTCACGCTCGATTATCTGACCCAGATTAACCCCGGTAACCGTGTGGCGCGTTTCGCCACCCGTTTTACCCGTCAGGCAGACGTCAGGGATCGCGCATTTCCGGTTCGTGTGCTGCTGCTCAATGAAGCCGATCTTGCCCGCATCGTTATCCGCGCTTTCCAGCCGGACAGTCATTACCCCGTGGCGGACACACAGCAAATCACCGAGCACCTCAGTAAACTGATGATGCACCGTCAGCCGGAGCCGGTAGACGGCTTTACCAGCGAACAGATTATGGGATTATGGGATTCCATGATTCGCCTCGATCCCCGCCGTTTCCGCCATCTGAATGCACATTACTGGCCAGTGGCGGTGAAGCTCGCGCCTTATCTGAACATCGACGATCGCGCACGTCTGTTCTCTCTGCTATGGGGTAACGACCCTGCGCTGACGGCAGCGTATCGCCACTATGCCCACACGCTGCAACACCTCAGCGGTGCAGAAAGCCTGCTGGCACCGTTGAGCATTCTGGTTGATGACGCCATGCAACCGGCAGACGGTATTTTCAGTCAGTCGCCCGGCTGGGATATTCAGATCCCGGTTTGCCCGCAATGGGGAGATGAAAGCGGGCCATCTGTGACGTTGTCACTGGCTGAGCTGACCATGCTTGCCTCTGAAGTGCAAATACCCCTGCTTTCCCCACCACGCGAAGTCCTGTTCGAACAGATCGATTTACTGGATCTGCCGGGTTATGGCGCGCTGACTGATGAAAGCGGTGAGGATGAATATTCCGATCTGTTCCGCGCAAAAATTTCTTATCTGCCGGAGCGTTATACCGACCGGCATGAAATGAACATGCTGATGGTTTGCACGGCGGCTGACGTGCGTGATGACGTGGTTGCCGTGGGCCGCACGCTGGAATACTGGGTCAAAGAAATGCACGGCGAAAACACGCAGGTGCGTGACCGCCGCAAACCGGGACTGGTGTGGGTATTCACGCCGTTCGATCGCCGCGTGAGCGGATCGGCACATTTCGACGAGGCCGTTCAGCGTCATGTGGGCAATCCGGGTGATGCCTGGGGCGCGCTGCTGGCGATGGATGATCGCGGTCTGCAACGTATGGCAGATTATCTGGCGGCTGAAATTCGTCCGGAAATCAGGCTGAACCGTCTGAGCGAAATACGTGACGAGCTGCGTCGTGAACTGGCGGATAACCTGCTCGGACGCTGGTATCAGGCGGGCGACAAAGCCGATCCGGCACAAAAGCAACGTACGGTGCAGACCGTCATTAAAGCGCTGCAAACCCGCACGGGTGTTCACGGCGAGCTGCTGGAAAAACTGCTGCCCGGCCGCGACGAACTGCACCGTATTTATCACGAACATGCCGGTAAGCAGGCCGAAACGGGCGAGCAGGATGAATCTGGCGTGGAAAGTTTTGGTATTGGTATTGATATCGATTTATTCGCTGAGCAGCAGGACGTGCAGGTCTGGCAGGAAAAACCGGACGACGGCACGGCGTTTGCGCGCCAGGTACAGCGTTACTGGATTAACCATCTGCGCAGCCTGCCGGAAAACGAACCGCTGATCGCCCTGCTTGGCGTGGCTAAGCCAACAGTCGAGTTGCTGATGGAAGAGTTGATCACCGCCAGTTTCCGTCTGAACATGGGCGATGCGCTGGTACGTTCACTCAGTGGTACGTTATCTGCGGGGACGCGTGAACATGAGCATCATGCGGATCGTCAGGTTTCACGTGCCCTGACGGTGCTCGGTGATTTTGTTGCCTGGCTGGGCTTTGAGAAGCAAGCAGAAGCCGGACGCCCGGAAAGCCGTATCAATAAGGGCAATAAGATTTTTGCCAAGCCGAAGAAAAGCGTTGCAAGCTGGAAGTCATCCCGCCGCCTGACAAAACTTTCTGCCACGCCGACCAATTCCACGGCGTTTTACATTTACGACTGGCTGGTCGGTTTGCAGGAAAGCATCATGCGCAACGCCGGTTACGCGGCGGGCGGGGAAATCCCTGCGCAGCGGCGGGAAAGTCTGGAGCGATTACTCAATACACTGAAAGCCAACAACTAATATCAAAAACCGGAACCGCACAATGCTGTTCCGGTTTTTTTTTACAGTGAGTGTCTGCGCGTGGCTGACGTCAAACAGAGACATAACCGCAGCATGAGTCACACAAACCCGGCGTAATCCGTCTATACCTAGTGGGGTAAGAAAATATCATTCACCGCTTTGTGCCCCGCACAGAGCAGAAACGGAGTCCATTATGACTGATATCACTAAGTTGTTAGGCAAAGAAGCCGATTCACTTCTTCAGCATCAATGTTCCACCATCACCTCAGACCAGCTATACCTGCCGGGCGCCGATTTTGTTGACCGTGTGATGATCGACAATAACCGTTCGCCGCGCGTACTGGCTGCGATGCAAAACTTGTATAACACCGGACGGTTAGCCGGTACCGGTTATCTGTCGATTCTGCCGGTCGATCAGGGTGTTGAACACTCTGCGGGCGCCTCGTTTGCCGCGAACCCGTTGTATTTCGATCCTAAAAATATTGTTGAACTGGCGATCGAGGCAGGCTGTAACTGCGTAGCGTCAACTTACGGCGTACTGGCTTCCGTTTCACGCCGCTACGCCCATAAAATTCCGTTCCTGGTCAAACTCAATCACAACGAAACCCTGAGTTATCCGACACAATATGACCAGACACTGTATGCCAGTGTGGAACAGGCGTTTAATCTCGGTGCGCAGGCTGTGGGCGCGACCATTTATTTTGGCTCAGAAGAGTCACGTCGCCAGATAGAAGAAATTTCAGCCGCTTTCGAGCGGGCGCATGAACTGGGCATGGTGACAGTGTTGTGGGCATATTTGCGTAATCCGGCGTTTGTGAAAGACGGCAAAGATTACCATTCCAGCGCCGACTTAACCGGCCAGGCAAACCATCTTGCAGCGACCATCGGCGCAGACATTGTGAAACAGAAAATGGCAGAAAATAATGGTGGCTACAAAGCGGTTAAATTCGGTTATACCGATGACCGCGTCTATTCCAAACTGACGACCGAGCACCCGATTGATCTGGTGCGTTATCAGCTGGCGAACTGTTACATGGGGCGGGCCGGATTGATTAATTCCGGCGGTGCCGCAGGTGAAAATGATATTCAGGAATCCGTGCGTACAGCGGTCATCAATAAACGCGCTGGCGGGATGGGACTGATTCTGGGGCGTAAAGCCTTCAAGAAATCAATGAAAGAAGGCGTGGGCTTGATTAATGCCGTTCAGGATGTGTACCTGGATACGAAAGTGACGATTGCCTGATCCTGATTTTGCACAATAAAAAAGGCCGGAAGATTGCCCTTCCGGCCATGTTTACTTGTTTCGATTATTTGCTCAGTTGCTGAACTAACAATTCTGCCGCTTCTGCGGAAGAACCCGGATTCTGCCCGGTGATCAGCAGACCATCCTGCACTACGTAAGAACCCCAGTCAGCGCCTTTCGAATACACACCACCCAGTGCTTTCAGTTCATCTTCCACCAGGAAAGGCACTACGTCGGTCAGCTCAACCGCCGCTTCTTCGCTGTTGGTGAAACCGGTGACTTTTTTGCCCTGTACCAGCGGATTACCCTGTGCATCTTTCACATGACGCAGCACGCCAGGCGCATGACACACCAGCGCAACGTGTTTACCCGCAGCCTGGAATGACTGGATCAGCTCAATGGAGGTTGTATCTTCCGCCAGATCCCACAACGGGCCATGACCGCCCGGATAAAAGACTGCATCAAAATCAGCCTGAGAAATGCTGTCCAGACGCACGGTGGAGGCCAGTTGCGCCCTCGCCTGTTCATCGGCTTCAAAGCGGTGGGTTTGCTGCGTCTGGAAATCCGGCTCGTTACTTTTCGGATCCAGCGGTGGCTGGCCGCCAGCCGGGGATGCCAGCACAATTTCTGCGCCTGCATCTTTAAAAGCGTAATACGGTGCTGCCAGCTCTTCCAGCCAGAAACCCGTTTTACGGCCCGTGTTGCCCAGTTTGTCGTGCGAAGTCAGAACCATCAGAATTTTCATGTTGTTTATCCAGGTAGTTGAAGCAGTTGAGATACTTATATAGTAGACCAGTCGTCTTGTAATCACTTTCAAAAAAACACCTCAACGTGAGGTGTCATTTGTTACGCATCAGCTTACTGCGGCTGATGGATAATCTGTTGTGTCATCGTCATGGCGGCGTCAAAAGGTTGCGTATTACGTAAAATTTTCACCATCACACTTGACCCGAGCCACAACTGATACAGCCCTTGTGCGGCAATCAGCGGCGCATCATTGACGGCCATCGATCCTTCTTTAATTCCCGTTTCAATCACCCGGGCAATGCGGCTGATAATGCCGGAAGTGCCGTCATTCAGCGCCTGACGCATCGGTTCAGAAAGATCCGCCACTTCGGCACCCAGTTTCACGGCGAGGCATTTACCCTGGCAGTCGTAAAATGACTGACTCTCCTGCCATTGCTGCCAGTAATTCATCAGACGCTGCGCCATCGTCAGCCCCGGCTGGGCCAGGGTAACATCCATCGCAGACAGGTAATCCTGAAAATAGCTTTTCAGCAGTTCCTCACCAAATGCATCTTTCGACGTGAAGTAGTAATAAAACGACCCCTTCGGTACGGACGCGGTGGTCAGAATTTCATTCAGGCCGACTGCCGAGAAACCTTTCTTCGCCATGAGGGACTGCCCCACAGCAAGAATGTGTTTACGCTGGTCAGTTTTGCCTGTGTCAGATGCTTTTGTCGTGTTCATGGGCTGACAATACATTGAATTAGACCAGTCGTCTAGTGGTTAAGAAAAAAATTGATGTCCACTGTTCCTCAGTGCCGGTAAATGTCGGTTTTTCGTCAGGAATTAAATCCGGCAATCTACAAAATCTCCTCAACTTTCTGTAAATTTGGCCGATGAAAGTTCTTTCGGTTATATACAGTTTACGCTTCTGGGGTGATACGGATGTTGATAGGAATAGATTTAGGCACTTCAAACTGCGCAGTTGCCATCTGGCAAGACGGTCAGTCCGTTCTGGTTCCTAACGTCTATGGAAAAAATCTGACACCCTCAGTGATCGGTCTCGATGATAACGGTCATGTCCTGGTCGGCGCGCCTGCACAGGCGCGGTTATTTACCCACCCTGACCTCACCCTTTCCAGTTTTAAACGTTTCATGGGCACGGAGCATCAGTTCCGGCTTGGACATCAAAACTTTCGTGCGGAAGAGCTCTCCGCCCTTCTGCTGCGCAGCCTGAAAGCGGATGTTGAGCAACATTGTGGCTGTGAGGTGAAGCGCGCCATTATCACCGTTCCTGCTTATTTTAATGATATTCAGCGCAAGGCCGTGAAGGCTGCCGGTGAACTGGCGGGACTGCATGTTGAACGTCTGCTCAATGAACCGACGGCGGCGTCACTGGCCTACGGGCTGGTGAATCAGCAGGAGCAGAAATTCCTGGTGTTCGATCTGGGGGGCGGCACGTTTGACGTTTCAATTATCGATATGTTCGAAGGCGTGATTGAAGTGCGGGCCAGCAGCGGCGACGTGTTCCTCGGTGGCGATGATTTTACCCGCAGTCTTGCTGGCTGGATGCTGGCGCAGTATCCGGAGCTGGATAAAGACGATAACGCCCTTTTCGGACAGTTGATTACGCTGGCGGAAAAAGCGAAATGCCAGCTGACCACACAAGACAGCACGCCACTCAGATACCAGTGGAATGACAGATCGCTGAACTGGACGCTGACCACTGAAATTCTGGCGCAATGCTGTGAAAGTACGCTGGAGCGGATGAAAAAACCGGTGATTCAGGCGCTGCGCGATGCCAGGTTCTCCGCCGATGAAGTGGATCATGTGGTGCTGGTGGGCGGTGCAACGCGAATGCCACTGGTGCGTCAGGCGGTGGCCCGTCTGTTCGGGCGCTTCCCACGCAGTGAGTTACAACCGGACGAAGCCGTGGCGCTTGGTGCCGGTATTCAGGCCGGACTGGTCTTGCAGGATCAGGCGCTCGATGACATCGTGCTGACCGATGTGATGCCGTTTACGCTCGGCATCGGAATTTCCCGCCCTAAAGGCGACGGCTACGAAGACGGTCATTTTCTGCCGCTGATTGAGCGAAACAGCTTTGTACCGGTGAGTCGCGTGGAAACGATTGTCACGATCTCCGATCAGCAAAAGTACCTGAATCTGTCCATTTATCAGGGTGAAGCACGGCGGGTCGCCGACAATATACTGCTCGGATCGCTGGCCGTTGATGTGCCTCCGCGCCCGGCAGGTGAAATGAGCGCCGAGGTGCGTTTCACTTACACGCTCGACGGCATTCTGGAAGTGGAATGTAAAATCACCAGCACCGGACAGGTGGAAAAACTGGTGATTGAGAAAGCGCCGGGCAGCCTGACACCTGCGCAAATTACCGCAAGTCTGCTGAAACTGGAAAACATCAAACAGCATCCCCGTGAGCAACTGGTAAACCGCCAGCTGGTAGCAGAAGCCAACGCGTATTATGAACAAAGCCTTGGCGACCAGCGGCAGTTTATCGCTGCTCAGCTGTATCGCTTTGAACATGTGCTCGACACGCAGGATGCCCGGCAGATTGCGGCAGCGCGTAAGGAATTTGAGGCGCTGCTGGTGCATCTGCGCAGTGAGTGGGAATAACCCGATGGCGATCTGGTCAGTTTTGGGGATAGAAGCCACGCAGGACATCAGCGCGATCAAGCGGGCCTATGCACGGCAGCTCAAAAACACGCGACCCGATCAGGATCCCGAAGCGTATCAGCGTCTGCGGGAAGCGTTTGAATCAGCCCGGCGCGGCGATTATGTGTGGAATGCCAGTGACGCTGTCACTTATTCATCTCCCCTTTTGCCGATGACTGATGACGCATTAATCAGCCGGACGCAGGTCCACCATCTGGTATCCGATACCGTCAGCCTGCTGCTGGAAAATGAACAGGCTGGCGTGGCGTTGCTGAAAGTTTGTCTGTCAGAAGAATTGCTGCAAAATCTTCAGTTGCGCGAAATGTTCAGTCAGCAGCTGGCGTGGGATCTGGCGGAGCGTGAAGGACTGACCCGCCCGGTGCTGGTGAACGTTGCCGCGCTGATGGGATGGGAAATTGACCATTATCAGCCCGTCGGGATTTCGCTTTGTCAGCTTGATGCGTTGCATCAGCAAATTGAAAATACTGCCGGAAGTCGTTGCCGGGATGATTCCGGTACACGCTGGGGTGAAGACTGATGTTTCTTTTGAATTCAGGATTAATGACGTGGGCGATGGAATGAGCAGCCAGGGAATTTGGTCAGTTTTAGGCATTGAGCCCACTCAGGATCTCAGCGTGATTAAACGGGCTTATGCCCGACAGCTGAAAAATACCCGTCCGGACCAGGACCCGGAAGGGTATCAACGTTTGCGTGAAGCCTTTGATGCGGCGAAAAATCAGGGGAATGACGCGACAATCAGTGACGTTGTCACAATACATAAGCCATCTGCTGAGGTTGTCCCACAGACCTTTTTGCAAAAACCTGCTCCGTTTAACCCCGTCAATGAGATCAGGCAGGAAACCTATCGTGATACTGCGCTACGGCGAAAAATCATTTCACAGGCAACTGAAATTACTGATGAAATGATGGACGATGAAACTGCCGGCCTTAAGCGTCTGGATGTTTTTCTCAAGAGCAATGTGCTGCAAAACCTTGAACTGCACGAATTGTTCAGTCAGGAACTGGCAGCGCAATTAAGTGATCGTGAAGGGTTATATTCCGCACTTCTAATCAAGGTCTCCGACATTATGGGCTGGGATGTCGACCATTATCAGCCCGGTGGCATCTCACCTTACAGGCTGGCGGCCCTGCAACGTCAGGTTGAGATGACTGGTGCGAAACGTTACTGGTCGGTGATGGTACGTGCATATCAGGATTCAACACTGAATCGGTTGCGCTTGCGGTTACTCACGGTTGAAGGTGCAAGCGTGCCCTGGTGGGCAAAGCTGGTGCCCGATTTTATGACATCACTGAGCAATAAACTCAGAGAGATCAGAATGTATCACCCTGCGTTATTACCCTATTTAAATTCTGTGCTGCTGAAAACCCTGTCTGAAACCCGGGTAGCGCTAAGTTGGGGAACTGTTTTCCTGAACGGCTTCTGGCTTTTGTTGATCATGCTGACGACGCGTGAGCATTCAGAGCCGTGGCGCTCGCGTATCTTACTCATCGCGATTATCGGGTTGTATATTCACGGTTACCGTTACCTGGAGCGAAAGTTGCGTTACCGCCCGCGTATGTTATGCGCGACAGAATGTGTGTTGTCGGTGCTCTCGACCGCGATTATGGTGAAAATAATGCTGGGCTTCTTCACGATGTTTAAGCCTGACGCAGGAAATATGGTTATGGCATTCACCAATTATGGTGTACTCAGTGCCAGCAGTTTTTGCGTGCTCTGGATGATGGCACCAAAACACTGGAAATGGTACGGCGTGCCGTTAAACGCGATTATCATATTGGCGATGCTGCCGCGGCAGTTGATGGGAAAAAGTGCCGGAATCGTCAGAGCTGTAGCGTTTATCGCATTACTGGGGGGGTATTCCCTGCTGATTGCTTTCGGCTTCCGTTAAGGTTGCGGGTGGTTAATCCACCCGCTGTTGTTTTACTCTGCCAGAGTCCAGACACTGACGCTTCCGGCAGCGCAGTAAAATTGCGCGCTGCCTTGCTCGTCGGTTGTAATGATATCCTCGCGGTTTTCCAGCACGTCCCGCCATTTTTTACCGGCGAAGTTGTCGCCCAGATCAATCGTTTTCTCACCTGCTTCGCCGTTGGACATCACCACCACGCAGCCCGGGTGTTCTGCGGTGCCGCTGCGTGAAAACGCAATGCAGTTCGGGTGATCGAAATAATCGGTTTGTGCCCCCCATGCGTAGCGCTGACGGGCTCTGATCAGCGCTTCCAGTGGCACAATCGCAGGCAGTTCAATCGTGTAATTGTTACCGTCGTCCCCTTCATCCTCGTAACTTGCGCCGAATAAATCCGGATAAAATACGATCGGCACGCCCTGTTCCCGCAACAGGATTAACGCGTAGGCCAGCGGTTTGAACCACGGCTCAACCGGTGCTTCAAGAGACTGTAACGGCTGCGTGTCGTGATTGGCCACCAGGGTCACGGCATGCTCCGCATCGGCGGCAACCAGGGTGTTATCAAAAATGGTGGTCAGGTCAAAATCCGCTCCCTGCTTCGAAGCATGGTGGAAATTCAGCTGCAACGGCGCATCGAACAGCATGGTTTTGCCCTCCACCTGATGGATGTAATTTTGCAGCGTCTGGACATCGAATGACCAGTATTCCGCGACCAGATACATCGGCTGTTCGGCTTCCGCCTGAATATGGTCAATCCATTCTTTATAGAACCAGGCCGGAATATGTTTCACTGCATCAAGACGGAAACCGGTACAGTTCGTTTGTTCCATGATCCAGCGGCCCCAGTATTTGAGTTCCTCGCTGACCGCGTTATTGCGAAAATCGACGTTGGCTCCCATCAGATAATCGTAATTGCCAAACTCGTCGTCGACCTGATCGTTCCAGCCGCCGCCGGTGTAGTCGTTAACGATTTTGAAAATGCCCTGTTCATCCGGGTTTTCAATATGGTCGACACCGCTGAAGCAGTGAAAATCCCAGATAAATTTCGAATACCGGCCCTCACGGGCGGCAAAAATGAAACGTGTCCACGCTTCCGCTTCAATGATGTCATCACTGATTTCTTCACGGTTATCAATGTTAACGCGGTTAACCTGCACGCGTTCTTTCTCATCCGCCCCCATTTTATGATTGAGCACCACGTCAAGAATGACGCCCAGCTTATGCTGTTTCAGCGCGCCGATGGCCGCAAGTAATCCCTCTTTGTCGCCATATTTGGTGGCCCGGGAGCCTTTCTGTTCAAACTCGCCCAGATCAAACAAATCATATGTGTCATAGCCAACCGAATATCCCCCGGATTCGCCTTTATAGGCGGGCGGGAGCCAGGCAGCGGTAATGCCAACCTCAGCCAGCCAGGCTGCTTTTTCGGCCACCTCCGGCCAGAGCTTCCCCCCATCCGGGTAATACCAGTGAAAGAACTGAAACAACGTAGGATTCTGCATACAGACTTTCCATTCAGATGACCAGGAAATGAAGTATGGAGCAGGAACGAAAAAAATGCGGTAAAAGGCAAAAAAAAGCCGGTCAGCAAAGTGACCGGCTATGGGCATGTTGGAAAACGGAATCAGTTGATATCAGGATGCTGAGCAATCAGATTTTTTCTTTTTGCTTCAAGTTCAACAATCTGCGCATCAATATCTTCAATTTTCTGTTCGATGTTATCGTGATGTTCCTGGAGGATTTCACGCGCTTCCGCACGGTCTGAGGCCGCCGGTGTGGCGCCTTTCAGCGGACGGTTGGCGGTTTCTTTCATAAAGATACCGGTCACCAGACCAATCATCGCCACCACCATCAGGTAATACGCGGGCATGTACAGGTTATTGGTTGTTTCTACCAGCCACGCCGCGATCGTGGGCGTCAGACCCGCAATCAGTACTGAAATGTTGAAAGCAATCGCCAGCGCGCTGTAACGGATATGCGTCGGGAACATTGCCGGTAACGTTGACGCCATCACACCGATGAAGCAGTTCAGTAGCACCGCGAGGATCAGCAGACCTAAGAAAATCAGGCCTATCACATCACTGTTAATCAGAATGAAGCACGGGATAGCCAGAATGAACAGGCCGATGCTGCCGATGATCACGAAAGGCTTACGGCCAAAGCGGTCGCTCAGCATCCCCATGAATGGCTGTACAAACAGCATACCGACCATGATGGCGATGATGATCAGCACACCGTGATCTTCAGAGTAATGCAGGCTGTGGGACAGATAGCTCGGCATGTAGGTCAGCAGCATGTAGTAGGTGACGTTTGTGGCAATCACCATGCCGACACAGATAATCAGAGGCCGCCATTGCTTGGTCAGGATTTCACGGAACGAGACTCTTGGCGGTTCAGCGATGTCTTTGCGTGCATCACTGTCGATTTTATCCACGTGCTGCTGGAATGTCGGGGTTTCTTCCAGCGCATGACGCAGATAAATACCGATCAGGCCCAGCGGCGCAGCGATGAAGAACGGAATACGCCAGCCCCATTCGAGGAAGTTCGCCTCACCCACAATGCTGGAAATCAATACCACGACGCCCGCACCGAGAATAAAACCGGCGATGGAACCGAAATCCAGCCAGCTACCGAGGAAGCCGCGTTTCCTGTCAGGAGAATATTCCGCAACGAAAATCGCTGCACCGGTATATTCGCCACCCACCGAGAAACCCTGCGCTAATTTTGCCAGTAACAGCAAAATGGGCGCCCAGATACCGATGGAGTTATAACCGGGTATCAGCCCGATACAGAAGGTGCTGACGGACATGATGATGATGGTGACGGAAAGGACTTTCTGGCGACCAAATTTGTCGCCAAGCGCACCGAAGAACAGGCCGCCCAGAGGCCTGACAAGGAACGGTACGGAAAAGGTTGCCAGGGCGGCAATCATTTGAATACCCGGGTCTGCACCCGGGAAAAACACCTGCCCTAAAGCAAAGGCCACAAATCCATACACACCGAAATCAAACCATTCCATCGCATTGCCCAGTGCTGCGGCGGTAATGGCTTTTTTCAGTTTGGTGTCGTCAATGATAGTAATGTCATTGATTTGCATAGGTTTCACACGTTTTTTTCTTAATCTCATCTTTTACATCCCTTTTCTAAAATACTCCACCGTGTAAGCGTGAGATATTTTGTTCGTACTCTTTAATCATCCAGAGTATCAATAGCATTTGAGTAAGCTATATCATTATAGGATGGTTTTACGCTGTGGCAAAAGCCAACCGTTTTGTGATCAGCTTTGCACTTTTGTTTTCACCCGACGCCGTTTTATCTCACTAAGTGGTAATGTGTTTTCAAATTAATGAAACTGCATTTTAATTAATGAAAGGGAAGCCAGAACACCGGCTGATTTCAAACTACTTGTGGGGTGAATCATGGCAAAAGGTTCTCAGATTCAATTTAATTTCCATACCGTTCAGGACCCTCAGACCGGTGCGCGGGTAACCCGTTTAACGCCGCCCGATGTGTTGTGTCATCGCAATTATTTCTATCAAAAATGCTTTACCCGTGATGGCAATAAACTGTTGTTTGCCGGTGAGTTTGACGGCAACCGCAACTATTACCTGCTGGATTTGAAAACACAGAATGCGGTGCAACTGACGGAAGGCAAAGGCGATAATACTTTTGGCGGTTTCCTCTCTCCGGACGATCAGTATCTTTACTACGTCAAAAATGAACGTAGCCTGCAGCGCGTAAAACTGGCTGATTTTAGTGAGCACACCGTGTATCAGGTGCCGGAAGAATGGGTTGGCTACGGCACCTGGGTGGCCAACAGCGAATGCACCCGTCTGGTGGGTATCGAGATCAGTCGTGAGGACTGGACGCCCCTGTCAGACTGGAAAATCTTCCAGGCGTTTTATCACAGCAATCCGCACTGCCGTCTGTTGCGCGTCGATTTACTCAGCGGGAAATCCCGTGTGATCCACGAGAAAAACGAATGGCTCGGACACCCGATTTATCGCCCGTTTGATGACAACACCGTCGCTTTCTGCCACGAAGGCCCTCACGATCTGGTTGATGCACGCATGTGGCTGGTGAATGAAGACGGCAGCAATGTGCGTAAAGTGAAAGAGCATGCGCCAGGCGAAAGCTGCACACATGAATTCTGGGTACCGGACGGTTCTGCGCTGATGTATGTGTCTTATCTGAAAGGCCAGCATGACCGCCACATCCGCCGGTTCGATCCGCAAACTGGTGAAGATGTCTGTCTGATGACTATGCCGGCCTGTTCGCATCTGATGAGCAACGAGAATGGTACGCTGCTGGTCGGTGACGGTTCCGGTACGCCGGTAGATGTGAAAGATACTGCCAGCCATACGATTGAAAACGATCCGTGGTTGTATATTTTCGATGCCAAAACCCGTCAGCATGCTCCTCTGGCCGCGCATAACAGTTCATGGCAAGTGCTTGATGGCGACCGGCAGGTGACGCATCCGCACCCATCTTTCTCGCCCGATGACCGTCACGTGCTTTTCACCACCGATTACGAAGGCTTACCGGCACTGTATCTGGCGGAAATCCCGGATGCCCTCCTCAGTTCATTACGCAAGGACTAACCGATGTTTACGTTTAAAAAAGATATTCCCTTACAGGATCTGGGTGACGGTGTGAGCCGTCGCGTTCTGGCGCATGACGGCACCATGATGGCCGTTGAAGTGTATTTTGAAGAAGGCGCCATTGGACCGATGCATAACCACGTGCATGAACAGCTGACATATGTGTTGTCCGGTCGCTTTAAATTCACGATCGGTGAAGAAACCCGTGAAGTAAGCGCAGGCGATACGCTGTATAAAAAACCGTACATCATGCACGGCTGCGTCTGTCTGGAAAAAGGTGTGTTGCTCGACACGTTCACGCCGCAACGACAAGATTTTTTATAATTCTTTCTGATCATAAAAAAACCGGTGCCATGAGCACCGGTTTTTTTGACCCCACAGAAAACAAAATCTTATGCGAGGATTTCACGCACAAAGGTTTCGATCTCTTTGTTCTGGCAGTTTTCGAAGAAACATTTCTGGAAACGTTCGCCGGTGACAGCGGTTTTTACCAGTTCAGGATCGATAGCACGCAGCGTATCCAGATAGTTTTCTTTTACCACTGCGGCTTTCACCTGATTCAGAATACCGGCGTTGCGCACCTGAGGTTCTTTGCGGTCAGCCGGATAGCCTTCTCCTTTCACACCGGTAAAGGCCTTTTCAAAGATGAAACGCACGTTCAGCTCAGCGCCCCAGCCGAAGCCTTTAGCGAATGGCAGTGATAAGGCGTTGCCGTTGTTGATTTGCGCGAACAGGAAGGCATCCGCCGGATCAATGCAATAACCGCAGTTAACGCCCGGGTGAATGTTCAGAGACATCAGTGCGCCCTGACCGGTGCCGCAGCCTGCAACGACAAAATCCACAGCTTTAGAATTGAGCAGAATACTGGCCATGATGCCCAGATGGATGTATGTCAGGTGGTGATCCTGTTCGTCAGACATGCCCACGTTGTAGACCGGATACTCTTTTTCCGATGCCACGGCGTTGAGTTCTTTCAGGATGATCGCGTTTTTAGCGGCCTGACTGTTTTCCATCATCAATGCAATTTTCATGAGATTTCCTCTTTGGGCAGCGGTGTGATCCGCTGCTGTCGGTGAATATTTGTCAGTAATTAGCGTGATTAACGCGCCAGCCAGCCGCCGTCAACGGCAATCGTGTAGCCATTGATATAGTCGGAAGCCGGTGAAGACAGGAACACAACCGGCCCCATCAGATCAGATGGCAAGCCCCAGCGGCCAGCAGGAATACGCCCCAGAATCTCTTCGCTGCGTGCTTCATCGGCACGAAGTTGCTGAGTGTTGTTGGTCGCCATATAACCCGGTGCAATCGCGTTCACGTTGATGTTGTGTTTCGCCCATTCATTGGCCAGCAGACGAGTCACACCCATGACGGCGCTTTTCGATGCGGTATAAGAAGGCACGCGGATACCGCCCTGATAGGAAAGCATCGACGCGATATTAATGATTTTGCCGCCGTTGCCCTGAGCAATAAATTGCTTCGCGACAGCCTGTGACATGAAGAACACGGATTTGATGTTCAGATTCATCACATCATCCCAGTTCTTTTCGCTGAACTCGATGGCATCTTCACGGCGGATGATCCCGGCGTTATTGACCAGAATATCCAGATGTCCCATTTCTGCGACAGCGCGTTCGAGCAGCGCCGGAATGACTTTCGTGTCGCTCAGATCAGCCGTCAGGCTCAGGAAACGGCGGCCTGTTGCGCCAACGCGTTCGATAGTTTCTGTGGGCTCGACAATGTTGATCCCAACAATGTCACAACCGGCTTCGGCGAGGCCGATTGCCATACCCTGACCTAAACCGGTATCGCAACCGGTCACTACCGCGACTTTTCCCTGAAGCGAGAAATTATCCAGAATCATGATGGTTCCTTTATGCATAAAACGGAGGCGAATACGCTTTTCCGCAGGATTATTGGTTGTCGGGCTGTGCCCGGCGCCGAAATGATAAAAGGAGTTTAGCGATAAAACTCCCGCAACTCAAGAAATTGAAACGTCATTTCAATTTATGTGAACTTTGATGTCGTTTTTTGTTGGGTTGATCACGTCCTGACGCAGGGGGTCGGGCAAATGCCAGAAACAGAACGCTGTAAACAGGAAAAATGCGCAGCAAAGCGCCTGATGAAATTAATCATCTGGAGGAATTCTGGAGAGGAAAGGGAAGTTTATGAGGGAGAGAAAAACTCACTGCCCGGCAGGGAAGCCGGGCCAGCGGTACACGCTCACCAGGTAAGCGGAGAGCTTAAGCAGAGGCAACCGTTAGTGCAGGCAGCCCTGACATTCCGTTGCCAGGTTCAGACCACGACGCCAGTCGCCCGGAGTCTGACCAAACTGGCGTTTGAAACTGCGGGTGAAAGATTGCTGTGAGTCGAAGCCCAGAGAAATCGCAACGCTGACAATAGGTTCGCCACTACTGGCCAGCATATCGGCAGATTTCTTCAGTTTTTTCTCACGAATGTATTCACCCATCGGCAAGCCGGTGTGCTCTTTAAACATACGCTGCAGATACCAGCGGGAATACCCTGCCCGTTTGGCAACAGTTTTAATATCCAGACGTTCTTCCAGATTGTGATCGATCCACTCGATCAGGTCGTGAATGAAATCCTCGGTTCTCATGGCAAGTCTCCTGCTTCTTTTTTGTTTGCGCCCCCCGAGGGCGACTCGTCTTTTAATACGTTGACCCAGTTTTCGATTAAATGCAAGTTTTACTATTGCATTTAATTGGCCGTTACCGGATAGTCTCTTTCCCGAAGTAAACGTTCTGTAAAATAGCACAGAAAGTGTAACAGTAATTCTTGCACTTTAGTAAGCGCATCCCTACAATCCCCTCGAATCAATTGTATCAATATTTGATACATTATTGTGCTGATGAACGGCGCAAGTCCCAAAAAAGTCAGATCAGGCAAAGGACGTTACCCGGCGGACAGGCCGGTGTATTGCCTGGCAGTACTTACTCACTGGAAATAAAAATAATGATGAACCTGCAAAAATCACAGGTTGTTGTACGCGGCCGCTCCGGCGGTACGCCTTTGACGTTGCGCCTTTCAGGGGTTGCGCTGATGGTTGCCCTGCTCGCCGGGTGTGACAACAGCGTGGCGCAAAATGCTGCACCACCTGCTCCGCAAGTCAGCGCGGCAGATGTGTTAATCAAACCAATCAGCCAGTGGGATGCGTTTAACGGACGTGTGGAAGCGGTACAAAGTGTTCAGTTGCGCCCCCGCGTGTCCGGCTATATCGATAAAGTGAATTATCAGGAAGGTCAGGAAGTGAAAAAGGGTCAGGTGCTGTTCACCATCGACGACCGCACTTACCGCGCCGCGCAGGAACAGGCGCAGGCTGAACTGGTGCGTGCGCGCAATCAGGCCAGTCTGGCGAGAAGTGAATCCGCCCGTACGGAAGCGCTGATCGGTTCGCTGGCTGTGTCGAAAGAAGCTGCGGAGCAACGTCGTTCGGCCGCTTCGCAGGCACAGTCAGATGTGCTGGCAGCTCAGGCACAGCTGGACATGGCACAGTTGAATCTTGATTTCACCCGTGTCATCTCCCCGATTGATGGTCGCGCCAGCCGTGCGATGATCACGACCGGCAATCTGGTAACAGCGGGCGACAGTGCCAGTGTACTGACCACGGTGGTGTCACTCGACACGGTCTACGTGTATTTCGATGTCGATGAAGGGACGTTCCTGCGCTATCAGGCGCAGGCCCGCGAAGGGAAATTCAATGACAGCCCGCAAAGTCGCTTACCGGTTCATGTCGGGCTGGTGGGTGAAAACGGCTACCCGCATCAGGGCGTCGTCGATTTTACTGACAATCAGCTGAACTCCGGCACAGGCACGATCCGCATGCGTGCTCTGCTGGATAACCGCGACCGCACATTTACGCCGGGATTGTTTGCCCGCGTTCAAATGCCAGGCAGCGCACAGTTCAACGCCCTGCTGGTGGACGATAAAGCCATCCTTACCGATCAGGATCGTAAATTCGTTTATGTGGTGGATAAAGACGGCAAGGCGCAGCGACGTGATGTTGAAATTGGCCGTATATACGGCGGCTTACGCATCGTGCAGAAAGGCCTTGAAGCAGGCGATCGCGTCATCATCGATGGCGTACAAAAAGTGTTCATGCCGGGCATGCCGGTCAATGCCAAAACCGTCAGCATGGCGGCTAATACTGTCACGCCAGCCGCTCCTGCCGTTCAATAAAAGAGAATCCTGACTCATGGACTTTTCCCGCTTTTTCATCGACAGGCCGATTTTTGCGGCCGTCTTGTCGATTCTGATTTTAGTCACCGGGGCGATTGCCATTCCCCTGCTGCCGGTCAGCGAATACCCGAACGTGGTACCGCCAAGCGTGCAGGTTCGCGCTGAATATCCGGGTGCTAACCCGAAAGTGATTGCTGAAACCGTGGCGACGCCGCTGGAAGAAGCGATCAACGGTGTTGAAAACATGGTGTACATGAAATCCGTGGCCGGTTCTGATGGTGTGCTGGTGACGACAGTCACTTTCCGTCCGGGAACCGATCCGGATCAGGCACAGGTTCAGGTGCAAAACCGTGTGGCCCAGGCCGAAGCCCGTCTGCCTGAAGATGTCCGCCGTCAGGGCGTGACCACGCAGAAACAATCGCCAACGTTGACGCTGGTGGTGCATCTGGTGTCACCTTCGGGTAAATATGATTCGCTGTATCTGAGCAACTACGCCACGCTGAAGGTGAAAGACGAGCTGGCACGTTTGCCGGGTGTCGGGCAGATCCAGATTTTCGGTGCAGGCGAATATGCCATGCGCGTGTGGCTGGATCCGAACAAAGTCGCGGCGCGGGGTCTGACGGCTTCTGACATTGTGAAGGCAATGCAGGAACAGAACGTACAGGTGTCTGCCGGTCAGCTGGGCGCAGAACCGATGCCGAAAGACAGTGATTATCTGCTTTCCATCAATGCCCAGGGTCGTCTGAAAGATGAAGATGAGTTCGGCAAAATCATCCTGAAAAGCGGTGATAATGGCGAAATTGTCCGTCTTCGTGATGTGGCGCGTATCGAAATGGGGTCCGGCAGTTATGCCCTGCGCGCGCAACTTAATAATAAAGATGCAGTCGGGATCGGTATCTTCCAGTCGCCTGGCGCGAATGCGATCGATTTGTCAGACGCGGTGCGAGCCAAAATGGATGAACTGGCAACCCGGTTCCCGGAAGGCATGACCTGGCGTGCGCCGTACGACCCGACGGTGTTTGTCCGTGATTCCATCAGTGCGGTGGTTCACACATTGCTGGAAGCCGTCGTGCTGGTCGTGCTGGTGGTTATTCTGTTCCTGCAAACCTGGCGCGCGT
Organism: Rahnella aceris; assembly: GCF_011684115.1. Lineage (NCBI taxonomy): Bacteria > Pseudomonadati > Pseudomonadota > Gammaproteobacteria > Enterobacterales > Yersiniaceae > Rahnella > Rahnella aceris. The sequence continues at coordinate 336,479 of NZ_JAADJV010000003.1, forward strand.
CGATCATTCCTTTGCTGGCGGTACCCATATCTGTGATCGGGACATTCAGCATTCTGTATTTGCTCGGATTTTCGCTTAACACACTCAGTCTGTTCGGGCTGGTGCTGGCGATAGGGATAGTGGTCGATGATGCCATTGTGGTGGTGGAAAACGTCGAGCGAAACATCGAGGAGGGACTCGCGCCAAGGGACGCTGCGCACCAGGCGATGCGGGAAGTTTCAGGGCCGATAGTGGCTATCGCGCTGGTGCTGTGTGCGGTGTTCGTGCCGATGGCGTTTTTGTCGGGCGTGACCGGTCAGTTCTACAAGCAGTTTGCGGTGACCATCGCCATTTCAACCGTGATCTCGGCCATCAACTCACTGACGTTGTCCCCTGCTCTTGCGGCATTGCTGCTTAAATCGCACGGTGCACCGAAAGACATGCCGTCGCGGCTTATCGACCGCCTGTTCGGCTGGATTTTCCGACCGTTCAACCGGTTCTTTAATGCCAGTTCACACCGTTATCAGAATGCAGTGTCTAAAACACTTGGGCGTCGTGGCGCGGTATTTGTGGTTTACATTCTGCTGTTGTGTGCGGCGGCCTTTATGTTCAAAGCCGTGCCGGGGGGCTTTATCCCGACGCAGGATAAACTGTATCTGATCGCGGGCGTGAAAATGCCGGAAGGCGCGTCCTTATCCCGCACTGATGCGGTGATCCGCAAAATCAGCGCAATGGGGTTAAGTACTGATGGCGTAATTGATGCGGTGGCGTTCCCCGGGTTGAACGCTTTGCAGTTCACCAATACGCCGAATACCGGTACGGTGTTCTTCGCGTTGAAACCACTGAGCGAACGTACCCGTACAGCGGCGGAGATTAATGCGGAAATCAACGCCAAGATTTCGCAGATCCAGGAAGGGTTCGCCTTCTCCATTATGCCGCCGCCGATCCTCGGATTGGGTCAGGGATCAGGTTATTCTCTGTATATACAGGATCGTGCAGGGCTGGGTTACGGTGCATTGCAAACCGCGATTAACACCATGTCCGGCGCTATCATGCAAACGCCGGGAATGGGGTATCCGATTTCTTCATATCAGGCTAACGTGCCGCAGTTGGACGCGCATATTGACCGTGATAAAGCCAAGGCGCAGGGCGTATCGCTGGACGAACTGTTCAGTACGCTGCAGGTGTATCTCGGCTCGTCCTATATCAATGATTTCAACCGGTTCGGACGTACCTGGAAAGTAATGGCACAGGCCGATGGCCAGTTCCGTGACACCGTGGAAGACATTGCCAATCTGCGTACCCGTAACGATAAAGGTGAAATGGTGCCAATCGGCAGTATGCTGAATATCACCACCACTTACGGTCCCGATCCGGTGATCCGCTATAACGGCTATCCGGCAGCAGATTTAATCGGTGACGCTGATCCCCGCGTGCTTTCTTCGACGCAGGCAATGACCGAGCTGACTGCAATGTCGAAAAACCTGTTACCGAACGGCATGAATATCGAATGGACCGACCTGAGCTATCAGCAATCCACACAAGGCAATGCTGCACTGATTGTGTTCCCGATGTCCGTGTTACTGGCGTTTCTGGTGCTGGCCGCCCTGTATGAGAGCTGGACGCTGCCGCTGGCGGTAATCCTGATTGTGCCAATGACCATGCTATCGGCCCTGTTTGGCGTGTGGCTGACCGGTGGCGACAACAACGTGTTTGTACAGGTCGGACTGGTGGTGCTGATGGGACTGGCATGTAAGAACGCGATTCTGATTGTTGAGTTCGCCCGCGAGCTTGAACTGCAAGGTAAAGGGATTATCGAATCCGCGCTTGAGGCATGCCGTCTGCGTCTGCGCCCTATCGTCATGACCTCGATTGCGTTTATCGCCGGGACTATCCCGTTGATTCTGGGTCACGGCGCGGGTGCGGAAGTGCGCGGTGTCACCGGTATTACCGTATTCTCCGGTATGCTGGGTGTGACGTTGTTCGGGTTGTTCCTGACCCCTGTTTTCTACGTCGCACTGCGCAAGCTGGTGACGCGTAAGAAAGTCGTTTTAGAAACGCAAACGGTGTAAAACGTTAAGATCAACAGAATGCAAAAAGCCGGGAGAATGATCTCCCGGCTTTTTTTTATATGCTTTATTGAGAGCGGTGCGCAGCGTCTTGCGTATCAGCGCTCTATTTCAAACAGAGCGAATCTTCTGGGTTTTGCGCCGCTAAATCTTTGGTACATTTGTATTTGCCACCGCGTTCAAACTCAGCCAGGGCATCCGCAACGGTATGACGGGCTAACACCTGAAACGACGCTTCTTCGGCTTCGCTGACAATGTTTTTGAAATAGGTGCAGGCATTGGCGCTGACCACACAGCGGGCGGGCACGTCCGGGCGCGCTGCCCACAGACGTTTATCTTCAATCACCGCGCAATAAATATCACGAAGTGTGATTTCTTCCGCCGGACGGCCAAGTGTAATCGAGCCGGTGCGACCAAGTGTGGAGACGATAATGCCATGCTGAGTCAGTGGCACCATCAGTTTGCGGATAAAACTGGAGTTGGCTTCCAGACCCGTTGCTAAAATCGCACTGGTGCAGCGCTGGCCAGCCTTTTGGGACTGAGCGATACAAAACACCATCTGCATAGCTGTCGGAAAGCGATAATCTAACATGTCATTGTCCTGAGAAACCAAGTCTTAGGTGAAGCACCGTATCACAGAGGAAATCCCCTATACGTGATCTGGTCAATAATATAACAAACACTGTTGCATTATTGAAGGCAGACACCTCTTAAACGCACAGAAAGCCACGATTTAAGGCACAAAAAAACCCATCCGGAGATGGGTTTTGGTACTCAGATTCTTTTATGAGAAGTTTCGGAGATTAGAACTGATATTGTAAGCCTACACCCACGATATCATCGGTAGAGATTTTGTTGGTTTCGTAGAAATTATCATCGTTGTCCAGCAGGTTAATTTTGTAATCAACGTAGGTGGACATATTTTTGTTGAAGTAATAACTCGCGCCAACAGAAACATATTTAACCAGATCTTTATCGTTGTTATCAGAAGTATTACTGCCGTCTGCAGTCAAATCCTTACCTTTAGATTGCAGGTAAGACACTTCAGGACGTAATCCAAAATCAAATTGATATTGTGCGGTTACTTCGAAGTTCTGCGTTTTGTTTGCAACACCACTCTCACCAAACATTGTCATATTACGCGTTTCGGAATACATCGTAGCGAGATAGACATTGTTTGCGTCATATTTTGTACCCACAGTCCAGACATCAGCTTTATCCCCTCCTGCAAAATTCTCACCTGCAGAAGTCGTCTGATCGTTTGTACGGTCAGATGATGCATACGCGGCACCCGCAGTGATACCCATACCGAAGTCGTAGGAAGTGAAATGTCCATTAACTATATGTTTAATATGATTATTAACTTGATTTTCAGCTTGTTTGCGTAAATAAATCCCACCACGCATCCCCATGAATTCATGAGGAATAAATTTAGTTTTGCAGAAAGGTTTTATTTTACTAAGACAAATATTGCTGTATGCATACCCAGTTTGTTTTGTGCATGGTAGTTTATGCTTGTTAAGCGGGTGTACAACAAAAGAAATATGGCCGGTGTGCCGAATGTCAATGCGCTGATCTTGGCCGAATGGACAAAGCGTGTGATGGATAGAAAAACACAGTTCAGCCCATTACCTTGAGATGCCACACTTTCCGATTGATTCTTTTGAAGTATTTACTATTCATCGTCGAGGGCTACGTCTTGCTTTGGGATATCTTGACCTATTTTGGCGACAGCATGCTCATTTTGCCCACCGGAATAACCCTCGATTTTTTATCAATGCTAGTGGCACTGGTCAGTAATGAGCTATGCCAATCAATTTTCAATTTACTCACTCCTATGATGAAGAGGTTGATTAGAAATTAGGATACTAACTAGCATCAAATGCCGAAATTTTGTGGCACACAGCAGACAAAAACGTGACGCTGAAGGTCTGCTGAGAGCGAGAAGCGGATATCAACTGATGTCAGAAATGACATTTTGTAGTTGAACTATAGGGTAGGATCGTCTATCGGATCAGTCCAGACAATCTATGGTTAGAAGCTGGTTAAACGACTGCTTCCGGCCAATTGATGTCAGCTAGCTGTGGTCGGTATGCCGGAATCTTAGTGAAGGGGGGAGAATCATACTAACATCCCTCCTGATAAAATTAGATTGTAATATGTTTCGTCATTAAATTGTATTGTTTCTTGTCCCTGGAATTTTTGGATAGAACCAAAAAGAGTATTGGAATAAAAGAAACCCGAAGATTTATTTTCTCGAGGCCCTCTAATAGGATAGAGTTCATCTGCAAGGCCTTGATTTTTCATTGATAAAGCTTTCATTTTGCGAATGGTTATTTCATCAATTCTATCATTGGTTGCACCGCCTTGATACTGCATAACCCATATGGGGAATTTTTTAAATGAAATAATTACTTGCCCGTAAATATTCCTCCCCTCCGTAAAGTAATTTCTATAGGTATAGCCACCATCATTATATTCAATGACTTTCATATCCCCCCCTGTTAATGAATTTATAATTACATTTTCAGGGTTTCTATAAAGAAAACGATTTGCTTTTATTAAAAACTCTTCCATTTACACTCTCGAAATTTTAATCTCATGCAGATAATAAGTCCTTAGAATTGTCAATGTATTAAAAAGGTATGAAATTTAAAAATACTTAGCATTCATAAAAGTTGTTTTATAAATATGTCGGAATCTTCGCTTCCCATGAAATTTTAACGTCAACTATGAGAGTCCGTATTACTCATGATGCTAACTATGCATGAGTAACCTTAGAAAAACCTTAAGAACGGAATTTATTTGAAGCTTTTTTACAAAATCAATCTAAATAATACATCTCATTACTAATAATCACTTGTGCACTCAATTTTTTCAATTACCCCTATGGCTGGATATAATCTTTTAGCACCATCCCTGGCTTTGTTGAATAAATCGGACTTTTGGCCGCAATCAGGATCAGATCAGCACATTCATGATGACCTGCTCCCTGTTGATTAATGCACTATATGTTAACAACTTCCGCTTCTGGCACAGAACTGCCTGTCTGATCAGATTTGGCTCTGTGCCGTAGTTGTGTCAGGTCAAGTCTGAGCTAATACACCTTAATAACCCTTCCCTTTGGAATGCACCGCAAAAATTATTTAGTTAAGTCATTTAACTAATCCAAACCGGCCACAGAGCCGAGTTTTTTGCCTGTATACTACCAACCCTTTAGGCGTTGTATCGCTAACTGTAAGGCATCATTTTGTTTACTGTTCGAATCAACAACTTCTTCCTGGACTCGCTCCAGCCATATAACCATACGCCTCCGACTGACTCCCCCCTCATCTTCCGCAAGCATAAGGTAACACTCACCAATCATCCTGCATGCCTCTTGATAGGCAGAATCAACACCTTGCATAGTAACTCCGACTAACAAAAATGATATTAGTCATGTTAACCGGAGATTTTTTGTAAAGTATCTACCGCTTATAAACTTTATTCAAAATTCATCTAAACTAAGAATAGCTGACACAAGAGCAGCAAGCCTGCCAAGGCGCCATGAGTGCCTATCTTCTGATAACCCGCCGTTAACGCGGGTTTTTTTAACTACAAACTACATTTACTTAAGCCAAATCTACTTCATGAGCTATCCTCAACAGAGGAGTAACACTCCTGTTCCTAAACTAAATTTGGTGATAATTCACTAGCCTTCGTTCGCGAAGGCTTTTTTGTTTATGTCGGTTACTTTTCGGTAAGGAAAGAAAGTTATGAAGCAGGTTTGTTGTTAATCCCAAGCGTTGACTCGATCTGTTTTAGCCGTTCGGATAAAGCTGAGATAAGTTCTGCCTGGTCTTCATTGCGTTTCTTTAATGCTTTAATAGCAGCACCAGTATATGCAGCTGATACCCCAAGGGTGTTGAGCGATAGCGTATCCTCTTTCGCGAAGAACTCCCCTTCCTCGTCGATATAAAGCTGCGGGTTTTTAGTCAATGTGACTGCATCAGGACAATCTTTCTGGACGTCCTGCGCAATGAAACCAAAACCTTTAGCGCCCTTTGTTACCGAAATTACTTTTCCGGCTTCGTCGTATTCGCTCGGGACATCGCAGTAATCCCATGAGCAAGTCCGCCATGAGGTGAGTGCTGATAGCGCTTTTTCCGGTTCAATTTCGACAACGTTCATCTTAACGTCAATGTCAGATACTGCCACCCACCCCGCAGACGAGACACCTTGACCCGTATTGAGCATGGTGAAATCTGTGATTACCGCTGTGTTTGTATTATTGACAGTACGGAAGCGGAAGCCTCCATCGCCAGTCCCACGATTACACAGGAAATCAGCACCTCCAACTAGGCCGGTTCCGTTCCAACCGATATAAGAGCCTTGAACTGCTGGGTTATTTAATCCTTGAGTGTAAAACCCTGCAGGCCCCGCTGAAACTTGCGCTCCCACGGTAAAGTTACCTGATATCGAGCCGTTACCGGAGAATGCCGGTGACGCCAATGGAGCGGCCCCCAGAGCCGTGCGTGCTGCCGCGGCTGTCGTTGCTCCTGTACCGCCCTGGCCTATCGACAGTGCAGTCGTTAAGCCGGTAAGTGACGTAATATCCCCATTAGCACCTTTAGCCGCTTTCGCTGCCAATGACGTCGTGATGTTGCTCCATGCAGGGCCGGTATAAGTAGACCCGTCGGGCAGCGTCACCGTGATTGTACCCGTTCCACTGAATACCTGTTGCCAATTGGCCTTGTCCAGATTCAAACCGCGAATGGCTTTGGCCACATCTGCAGCGACTTGAGCGGTAATCCCTACAAGTGTCGCATTGGGTACCGCTGTCCATGCGTTACCGGTGGCGGTTGGTCCGCCATATGGGGTGATTAACGTTAGTGATGTTGCGGATGCTATTACTTTGACTCCTAAGGTATAGGTCACACCACCAACAATAACGACGATAAAGTCGTTTGTTTTTAAGTCGGTGGTAAACGCGGTTCCGGTACCCGACACGGTTGCTGAGTTATTGGTTAATGCGATGGTTCCTGCCGACATGTTTTGCTCCAGGCATAAAAAAACCCGCCGGAGCGGGTTTTAGATAATTAGGGTTGCATCATTTATCGCACGTTGTGCGGATGAAATTAGTTTTACTGACCCAGCGCCAGCCGAACGGATCGCCAGCCTGATACTGAGTTTGATGAGCGACCTGACGGACGCCATAAATCTGCACCGACGTTTCTTGCCCGCCAATGAGTGCCGTACCACTACAGATAGGATGCTGCTTCTCAAGGATGCCTGAGCACCCGGAGACCAAAACCGCCAGACCAATTGCCATCATGATTTTTGTCATTTTTCTGTCCCTTGAATATTGATACTGGAACGATAACAACGATATTTATGGCGGTATAATTAGTTTGATAGATCAATTAATAGAAATTGATCGTTAAAAACGATCGTAAGTAGCAATGCATTGATTAATAAGCGGATATATCAATTGTATATATCATGTCGTTTGAATTTGCATAGCCAACATTTTCAAGCTGATCGCCTCCCGGACTGACTGTCTGTGTGGAGGATATTCGAGTGGTTGAACCGTTGAAATATGCATAGGTCTGAATGGGTGACTGGAAAGGGCGCGTTGCCCCCCCAGAATGAATGACACCTACCATTAAGCCAGTCATCTGCGGCATTACCGCATAATTCCCACTGAGTGTGGTATCTATGTTGTACCCAAGGTTGGCCGGATTACCCGGCGTTCCAACAGCGATAGGTGGATTCATGACCTTGGTTTCATTGGTCAGTATGCACTGTCCCTGAGCATTGTTTATCGCTATCCCCCACGCCGGTTTGGGCTGAGGGATGACGATACCAAAAATATAAACAGTGACATTTCCCACACTCCCACCAGCAAGCCTGCCTACCGTGAGTGTGTATACACCACTATTATTACTCAACCTTCCATAAACACCGGTTACATCGGACTTGAAGGCGAGAACAAAGGGGCTGGATACGGATACGGCCAAATTAATATCACCTCCGCTTCCGCCAAAGTTGTACACATTCTTTGAGACCAGACTCATCGGCGTCGTGTCTGGTGTTGAGAACGGAATACCGTACTCATCGACCAGTATTGCCCCGTAATTTGCCATGTCATTGCTTCACTAAGTAGACGATCAGCCAACCCTCAGCTGCCGTGAATGTACCGGTTGAATAATCTGCACCGGCGCTCGAAAGCGAGACGCCGGTCGTTGTCGTGGTTATTTTGCGTCGGGCTGATGAAAGCTCGGCTCCCATAACTGGCGACTGCATCGCGGCCACCTTATAACCTGGCGGTACCGAATACGACCATGCCCCGGATACCTGGTCTTTTGAGAGATAGACAGAACCCAGTATCAGGATCTTTACTAAACCAGTATTATTCGGCGTTCCCGAGGCGCTCCATGTTTGAATACCATAGCTAGCCAATTAGAATACCCCTGTCAGCTCACCAATTTGGACTCGCAGTACGCCGCTGGCGTCAGCGACACTGATCGTCGTGTTAGTGGTTTTCATCTTTCCGCCGGAACCAGAACCGTAGTTCACGAAAGTACCGCCCTTATCCAAACGCCAGCCGGATACACCCGCTACGTAGTTGTTAGACTGAATGAAGTTGCCGATCTTCGCATTTGTAATCGTCCCGTCCTGGATAAACGCATCACTGATAAACACCTGGCCATTCACCACGGCAAATGGTGAATACTGCGTGTCACCTGATCCCGACATCAGCACGAACTGGTTTGCGTTAAAGCCCACTCGCGTCACCACCGGCTGGCCTGCCTGCGCCAGTACGGCAATAGACATCCCGGCGTTGTACATCACTCCACCGATCCGCACGCCCGTTTTCAGGGTGTAAATAGCTGAAGCGCCGCTGGCATCAACAACAGCTGTCAGTTTGTCCTCGAGCGCCGCAGTCACGTCACCGATTTGTGCCTGCACCTGAGTTGTTAAATCAGCCATCGCCTGATCAACCTCGGCGACAGTAGTTTTTACAGTCAAAATATTAGCGCGTACCTCACCGTTCTGAGCGAACTGGTGATCAATGGTCGAGTTGAGGTTTAGTGCATTCTGCAAGATGGCATCGATGTTGGTTTCAATATCACCAGTCAGCCGGTCACCATCGGCAGAACTCAGGAAGTCATCCGCAATATCGCCCAGATAATCATCTGCATTGTCGTTCACCATCCCCCGGATCCAGTCGGTATAGCCCGACTCATTTCCGGTTTTATCCACCAGCTGAGCGCGGTACCAGAATACCTGACCTGCCCTTAACCCCAGTTGCGTATAAATTGCCTGCGGATAGGGAACGTCGGACAGCAACAGCGGATTAGATTGATCAGAGTTCGGCGTGTACTGAATCTCTGTTTTTAGGGTGTCTGAAGTGTTTTCCGGGAAGCCCCAATTCAGCTGAATACCCCAGTTAATACCGGTGGCCGTGAAACCTACCGGCTTCGGTGGATTACCCTCTTTACCGGTCAGCGTAACCTCAACCGAATAACTCCACCCGCTTGATATCTCCGCTGCGTTAATGGCACGCACACGCACCAGATAGCGGCCAGCGTAAATGCCAGGCACTTCAAACGACGTGGTAGAGCTGCGCGGAACGTTTACCCAGTTCCCATCGTTACGGCGCCACTGTGCCTCGTATGCGATAGCGTTCGTCGTTGCGTCCCACGTAGCCCGCATGGTCTGAACGCTGATCCCCTGATTGACCACAGAATAAGAGCCGATCTGAATATTAGCCGGTGCAGACTGGTTACCCGGCGGGATAACACTGATCGGGCGTTCGTCGATAATGGCGCCGGTATCGATGCGCGCATATTTATCCGGGTCGTGATACGCCGCGGAAATGGTGAACGTATTGTCGTTGTTGTCAGCCACGCTGAGCACGCGATATTGCTGCGCATACAGCTCGTCTGACTCAACCACCCAGATGCTTTCGGACTCTGGTGTTTCGCTGTAAGCCGTGGTGACGGTGACAACCTTCCCCGACACCGACTGAATTGTGCGTGACTGAGCTGCACCTGATGGAAGATTTAAAATCAGCCGGCCACCAGCAACAGCATCCGGCACGCGGTCCAAAGTAATCGCGCGACCGTTCACTGAACTTATGCGGCCACCGGTCACTTTTCCCGACAGCATTTCATCAGCAACCGCAATGATGTAACCCGGCTGCGGGATCATGCCATCCAGCCCGACACCAAAAGTTATCACCCGGTCTTTGTTATTGGTCAGGATACCCCAGCGCCCTTTCCTGTTTGCCTCTGACTGACGGGTACAGCCAATAGCCGTCAGTTCAAGTTGGTTGAACCCGTAGCGCGTAACCAGATCCTGCTCGAAAACTGGCTCCATAGCATCAGCATAGGCATTGTCCGGATCAGACCATGACACAAGGGCCGTTGTGTAACGGGTCTTGGTCGTGCTGCTCGAGTAACTGAACTGGCCATCGATGACGTTCGCGCGGGTATAGCTGTAATCGATATCACGCGGCATGTCAGCCAAGGCAACTATCTGATTCCCGCCCCAGTACGTCATGCCGCGGAAAATCGCCGCAAAGTCTCTCAAAACCGTATATGCGTCGTTTCGACTTTGTACGTAAACGTTGCAGATATAACGCGGCTCTGCGCCGTTACCGCCTTTTCCATCTGGAACCATCTGATCGCAATATTGTGCGACCTGGTAAAGTTCCCATTTGTCGATGTTCTCCGCGGTAAGCCGGTTACCTAGGCCAAAACGGTCAGTGACCACAAGGTCATAGAAAACCCACGCCGGGTTATCTGACCATGCCCACTTGAAAGCACCGGTCCATGTACCGCTATAAGTTCGTGTTACCGGATCATAAGTATCAGGCACGCGAATAACGCGGCCCTGTGGCTCGCATGAAATTTGCGGGATGGAGCCATTGAATTGACTGGAATCGAATTCGATATACAGCAGTGCGGTGTTCGGATATCTAAGTTTTGCATCGATGACTTCCGTGTAGCTCTGGATCGTCATTGCATCGCCAATCTTTGCGCTGTTCGCATCTGCAGTAATCTTGCGCAGACGAATTGTCCAGGTGGTGCCAGCCGGTGGAAGGTCAACGCGATGGCTGCGCTCGTATCCTGACGTGGTTTTGCCAGTAACTGCTGTGTTGATTACCGTCTGAAATGCTCCGCCGTCGGTTTGCAATTCGATGGTGTAATTGATCGAATACCCAACCAGATCACCGTCATCTTCTTGCTTAAATAAAGACGGCCATTTCAGCCGCAGGCGAATAGCTGAGAGTTGGGTATTAGTAAAAGTGTGCGTCCAGGCAACTGTGCTTTTCACCTCAGTGCCGACGCTAATTTCGTTCTCAGTACCCGGCAATCCCTGAATATAGGATTGCGCCTGCGTCCCGGCGCGGAACTCCCACGCCACCCCGCTGAAATTGCTTGAACCGTCACTGTTAAGCAGCGGCGTTCCATCCAGATAAATTGATTGCCCAGTCAGGCCGCCGCCAAATTCCCCCTCGCCCAAAGCGATAAGCAGTTTTGCCTTCGCGATGGATTGAAGATCATCTGGCTGTTCTACGGGCGTGCGTGATGAAGAACTGCCACCTTTGCGGCCTTTTATTTTGGTTGCGGTTGCCATATTGCGCCCATAAAAAAAGGCCGCCGAAGCAACCTTAGAGGTAAGGATTGGGGGATGAGATTATTGCTGGTCTTCTACATAAATACCGGCGGAAATAATCGCGCCGCCGATCCGGCGCTTTCCGTAAAGAAGCGGAACAGGATAGCCCTGAGCGGCCGTATTTGTAACGCTGCCGAAGGCATAGGAAGCCTGGTTGTCTGCATCCTGCTTACTGGCGAGACCGGCGGTCTGCGGGGATAGCATTTGAATGACGCCGCCAGCCATTAGAGCCACACCAGGAGCGATAAGCACACCACCACCATATGCAGATGTTAATGTTCCAACAACGACCAGTACCGCACCGAGTATTGTTTGTAGTAGCCCTGCTCGTTTACTGCCGATAATTACAGGTGTAATACGAATTGCATCACCTGTTACCGGATAACCTAAATCATCCTCACCAATGTTTTTCTTTCCTTTGAATACAGCATAAGTAATGCCTCTTTTTTTGCTGTTATTCATATATCTTTCAAATCCAGGAATGGTGCAACTAAGCGCTCTTCCGGCTTCTGAAACAGTGCGAATAAGTCGGTAATGAGATTTACCAAAAATTTTACCGAGCGAACCTCCGAGTTCAATTCGAGTCATTAATTCTTGCATATTTACTCCATAAAAAAATCGCCTTTCGGCGATTTAATATTAATTATATTGGCTATTTTTCGCGCCACATCCTGTACTGCCCCCATATACCTTGTTCCGCTATATATTCTTGGTCTTGTCCATCCCCAATAATATCTAACGTTTTACGCATACCCATAGACATTACATTGCAATCGTTACTTACTTTTAATTTATGAGGCCCGTTATTAAGATAAGCTGTAACAAATTGGTTTTGACGCAATAACGCTACCTCTTTGTCGTCAATTGATACTAGGAACTTACAAAGTCCCCCGCTGCCACCACCAATGAATTGTTTGTTTCTTGTTACAGTAACTTTAGTTTGAGCAACGCCAGTTTTAGGAGTGACTAATTCTGGGTCCAATATTTTTTCTGCAGGTCCATGAGGCCGAGCACAACCCGCAAGAATTAAAACTGCAAATACCACAAACAACTTCTTCATATCCCTATCCCATAAGTTAAGTTCGGAGTAATCCTAATTCCTAACTTACGCAATTGGAAGCTAGAAAACTCTCTTGCTGAATTGATAAAAATCTCTGTGCCTTACAATTTTCATAGTTCGTTCCTGCCAGTATCCGCCGTAAGGAACTCGATTACTGAGCATGCCGTACATGTGGTGCAGTAGCATGTTGCCTTCGAGCAGGATTCCCGCATGATTCCACTTATTGGACTGAACCTGCATGATCACCATATCACCTGGCACTGGTGGCCCGCTGAATTCGCGAAACCCACATTCATACCAGCAGTCCTGATAAAAGTTATCCGGATAGTCATTCTCCCACCACGGATAATCAACGCGATAATCGGTCAGCTCAATGCCGTGTGTCTGCCGGTAATAGCTCATGACCAAACCCCAGCAATCGGTGTGCCCGAGCACAAACGGTCGCTCGAGCAAGGGCAATTCACCGCGCGGCTGAATGGTACGAAAATCCCCCTCCGGCCAGCTCACGATGTGCCAGGGTAATTCGGTTGTATCGCACTGTGCTTTATCCAGTTCGCTGGGCTGTGTCGTTGCATCAGGGTGACTGTGAACGATGGAAATAACCGTTCCCCAGTCTTCGGCGTCAGCATAACCCACGGGATCGAGGTGAAAATCTTCGGTGGGATTGGCTGCCAGATTGGCACAGGGAAAATAACGCTCAACCCGGCTTTTCTGCGCTACCACGCCACAACATTCGTGCGGGTAGCTCTGCCGGGCATGTTCAAAAATAGCCTGCAGGGTTTTATCACGCATAATCAGCTCTTAATCAGAGAAGTGCCCGGGAAGCCGCCGAATGGCAATTCGTTATTTGGCCCAAAGCGAGGTTTGCAGCCCGTGTTCAGCGTACCGTTGCACACGTCGAGCGAGGGATCGCTAACGGGGTTACCGTGCTTATCGAAATAGTTGGTACCGGCGTAATCGCAGCCATCCCCTGAACGGTATTTGCCACGGATGCACCAGGTGCAGAGAGAATGAAGCTGCCGCGTCGGGATCATCAGCCCCTGCAAATCCATCGGGCTGCTCAGCGTGAACTCAACGGAGATGTTGGTTTCCATGCTCTTGCTGTCGATGTAGAAAACCTGCAACTTCTCCTGCGTGGCGTCCGCCGTGGCATTCCCGCCAGCAAAGTTTCGGGCGTCGAGGTATTGCGCCAGCGTATCGTGAATGGTCACCACAGCCTGAAGCATGTCATCGTAAGCCAGACACAACGCAGTAATCGACCCGTCAAGATTCGCCACGGTCAGTTTCGGCTGCGCGCCGCTGCCGCTTGTTGAAGCCTCAATGCCTTCAATCTGAACCGGCCACGCTGAATATTCGTTACCCTGCCACCAGATGGATTTTGCAGGCAGTTTTGATTCGTCGTAAACCGGTGTCCCACCAATATATTCAATTTTGGTGATATAACGGGTGCCCCACGGCTTAGTTGCTGCAGGTAGCGCAATTGAACCGGCAGACCCGAAAGACAGACTGGCTGTCTCGCCGGTTGAATAAGTTATTTTTATTCCTGAAGCACCATTGGCAGGAATGGTGGCGGCCGCTGCTGGACGTGTTACCGCGGCTGCACTGGTTGCTATATAGCTTGTTGGCTGAGGCCCCTTTTCTGCCTGCGGCCCCCAGATATCAATCCCATTAACGCCGTCACCAGTCCAGGAAGGTGACCGCGTTTGAGAGACATCCTGAATAACACCAAATCCGACATTCCCCGTGGTACTGGCGGATCCTGATACCAAGGTTGTTGCGCTACAGAAAAACCATCCGTCAGCCAAATGGACGATTTGAATGTTGTCGGCATTTCCTTGAGTAACCCCCGTATTGAGGTCAAAGTTCGCGTAAGACCCGCTGATTCCATTTACGCCAGCACCCCAGATTATCTGCAAGACACTATATCCATTAGCTTTTGCAAAAATTGATGTCGTTAACGTATCCCCTTGAGAAAGCGAACCAGAGACATTTTGCACCAGCTGGTGAGTACCGTTAGATGTTAATGGGGTTAATTTTGTGGCTGAAATTCCATTATTTGGTGAAGGCCGGTTCGTGACAATTGTCATGGCCCCTTTTGTCCAGTTGGACACACCTATATTGCCGGAATATTTTAGGATGTTAGTTGCTGCAGGCTCAGGCTCTGTTCTACCAACAAGTTCAAGCGGCCACTGGTTAGCCGCTGCCTGGTAGATTTTCCCATCCTGACCGATATAACTGGCCGCGCCAGCGCGCTGGAAGGCCACGCGATTATCCAGCGTGGTTTCTGTCAAATTGATAGGACTCAGTGGATTAGCCGCGGCAATTTCATCTTCGGTGTAAGCCAGATTGTAATTATGAAATCTGAGGACTTCACCGGTGCCAAAAGCAGTGCCATCCACTTCAAACAGCCGGACAGTATCGCCCGGCTCTAATTTCTGATAATCACTGTTTATCATGGTTTAAAGGCCTGTTCGAAGGTGGCAGTGAGGGTGTAATTATCTGCCCCCATTGCTACCGCTTTATATTCATCGCAGCGCCAGAAGCCTAGCGGATTGAGTGGTGGCTTCCAGAGAAATGATTTAGTCCCTGCCATGCGATCGAGAAAGTCCAGAATGGGCTGAATATATTCTTCTGTGCCGATGAAACTCAGATTCCATTCTTGCGTGCGCGGGTTAATCCCATCCCCCGTGACCTGTGTATAACCATCGCCAAAACTGGCCTTTCTTACGCGGTGTTTTACATCAGCTTCGGCGCTCACCCGCGGATACCATGTGAATGTTTCAATAGCCATTTATCACCTGCTTTTAATCGCATTCCAGATATCGCCGCCAGGGCGTAAATCCTTGGATTTATTCTGCTGATAGAGCTGGTTAACATAGTTGGCGATCTGTGAACCGAATTGTTCCCAGCCAGATGTGGACTGCGATGAGGAATCGCCGTTGCTGTCGATGGTGATATACACCTGAGGTGCAGCAGAGGTGGTCGTGGCCGCAGAACTATCTCCGACCGCGCGCACCCCAAGCGAACCATCAGATCCCCGCGTGAGCGGCATGATGGCTTCCGGCCCCGCCTCGCCCATCAATCCGGCCCCCTTCGCAAAAGCGAACATGGTCGGCGAACTGACGATGCCGTTGCTGTATGCGCTCAGGCTCGGAGAGTCATAAACCCCACCTTTTGCATTCAGCGTAAGTCCGCTGTATGCGCCGGTGGAGAAGCCGCTTGATGCAGCGCCAGCACTTGAAGAAACTGCGCCAGAGGAGCCAAACCAGCTCGAGGCAGAACCAAAGATGCTTTCAAGCGCGCTGGACATAGCGACCCGGGCTGCAATTTTTGCCAGATCGGACAGGACCGACGTGGTAAATGCGCTAAAACTGAATTTCCCCGTGGTTGCAAACGACGCCAGAGAATCCGACATGCTGTCGAACAGGCCTGAAGAGAAGCTGGCCATCTGATTGTTTGCATCCCGGGCGCTGTCAATCCAGTTGAGCGTACCGCGGCGGAAACCCGCGCTGTAATCCTGCTCAGCGGTGAGTTTGTCCTGGTTGGTTTGCTCGGTGATCTGCAATTCCCGCTGTTTGGCACTCTCCAGATCTGCCAGTCTGGCCTGATATTCCGTGGAGGATTTATCCGTGAAGTCCTTTTCAAGCGCGATCCGGCGTTGATTAAACCGGTTAATAATGGCATTTCGCGCATCAGCATCTTCAGATTCGCTGTCAGACTGGCTGTATTTACCGAGATTAATCGCAGCTTCGCGCTGCATGGCATCCGCTTCTTCCGTCCATTTACGGCTTTCTTCCTGGTATTTCTGCGAAACCTTCCGCAACGCCGCTTCTTTCTCCAACTGGACGTTTGACTGCATCTGCGCGCGGATTTGCCCCTGCATGTTGACCAGGCTCTGCTGGCTGGCATTCAGGGTTTGGCCTTTCAGACCCGCAATTTTTTGATCAAACGCTGCAAGTTGACGTTCCGAGTCGGTCAGCGCATCAGTGGTTTGTGCCTGCTCACGCAGCACAGCATTACGCTGCTGAGCCTGTTCCAGAGCGCGCTGGCCTTCGCTCTCACCAGTTCCCCCTGTTTTGCGTTTTTTGGTTGCCTTATCGTATTCGTCATTAATCCCCATCAGGATGTTCTGATACTCTGATGAATTGGACGAATAAATACTGTTGTTGAGTTTTTTGATGGCTGCTGCGCGTTTTTCAGCAGCGCTGGTTCCCTCGGTCAGATAATTCTTCAGGCCAGCTGAATTTTTTAGCCTTTCATTTTGTGCTTCCGCATAACCGGCTTTACTGGATGCAATGAAACGCCGCGAAACATCATCAAACTGCTGCTGTGCAACCTTGGCCTTGTCGATAGCACCACCGAGCGCTATGGAGGATTGCTCACCGGTAGTTCCCCACATTATCCCGAGGTTCTTCACCGATTCGGCGGTCTTATCGACTTCAATCCCCAGTTCTGCAAGACGCTCTTTCTCTGCCTGAATTGCCGTCTCGATCAGAATTTGACTGGCCTGCGCAGCTTCACCGCGTTGGTTTAGCGCCATGACCTGGCTGATGACGGAACTACTCAGAGCAACGCCTGATGCCGTCAGTTTTTCCATCGCTGACAAAGGGTCACCGCGAAGCGACGTCAGAGAATTAACCAAATCCTGAGCACTGCCACCGGCCTGCGCATAGGCATTTGCCAGTGTGGCGACGTTCGTTAACATCTGGCCGCTGAATCCGCCTTTAGCTGATGCAGTAATGGCATCGACCGCGGCGTCAGTGTTCCCCAGTTCACCATTCAGTTTTTTAAGGTCTGAGGCTGAGACAAGGGAGGAAGTGCTCAGGTTGAGCACGGCAGCATTGAGTTTTTTGGTTTGCTCTTCAGCTTTTTTGAATTCGGTGTAAAGCAGTGTGCCGCCCGCGGCCAGAACACTCAGCCCGATGCCAACAGGTCCACCAAGCAAGCTCATCGCACCACTCAAAGCACGGCTGCTGGTGGCGGCAATCCGCTGTGTTATAGAAAGCTGCGTGTTGGCCGCCGCCGCTGCTTCTGTAGCCCCGACAAGCGCAGCTTTACCTTCTATTTCCGCCAAATCTGCGGCGATTGCAGAAGCTTTTGCCGCTTTCAGTTTTTCCAGCCCGCTGGCTTCCAGCCTGTTCGCTTCGATGATCGCACGTTCGTTTTTCAGGTGTTCATCCTGATAACTAACGCTGAGCCCATAGAGTTTGTTTACTTCCGTCTGTTTGGCGTAATACTCATCCAGCGCAATCGCCTGATCCCGCTGAGCCTGGGCGGCGACAATCGTTTTTTCAGCAATTGCGGCTTTGTTAATGGCAGCCTGCTTTTCAGCCTGCGCCGCCGCGATCTGAGCCTGAGCAGCTGATGCAAGTTCAGCAGCCGCGTTCTTGGCAGCTTCCTGCTGTGCCTGCCACCCGCTGGTAGAACCATCAAGCTGGCCTTTCAGGGAATGAACGGCTGGGATCAGTGCATTAATGATCGTGCTGCTGGCAATGTTGCTTCCAGCAGCCACCTCATGAAGTACAAAGTTAAGCTGGCCTGCGCCACGGGTCGCTCCGGCAAACTGGTCGGAGCCTGCACTTTGGCCGCCAATATTTTTTGCCGCGCTGACGGTCTTTGCAATGGCGTCGGACAGTTCGTTTGCCTGAGACGTCGCTTGCTCGTTGAATTTTTTGCTGGCCTGCCCCGCTTTCTGATACGCATCCGTAATCTGAGATTTGAAGGTGGCAGAATTGAGATGCAGGGCAACTGACAGGCTTGCGACATCACTCATTGTCCAAGGATCCTCATAACGTCGGCACACTGCCGGTCAGCGTGGGTGCTGGTGGAAACAACCGGCGACACCGGCTCAGTTGAAGCGACGGTGCCTGAAAGAGAGAACCAAGCCTCCCAATGCAAAAGAATATCAGCCGGTAAGTTGGCAATTTTACGTGGGTCAGACTCCCCGAAGCGCTCAGCCAGTGAGAAAACCAGCGTCAGCCAGGGGGAGTCCCTTAGTTTTTTTTCGCTTCCTCGAGCGTGCCGTAACTGTAGCGCTGCACTTTGGTCAACGCTTCAATGAGCGACGCATAGGAATGGGACTTCATTAATTCGTCCGGGGCTGGCAGATCTTGAGCCGGTAACCCGTTTTCATCGACCAGGGAATTCAGAACGAGTGAGGCACCGGCCAGCGCCATGTCCCGGGTATTACCCTCAGCACGAAGTTGCGCGGCTTTGTCTTCGAAATCTGCCAGTTCGTAGGCCGTGAGTCGGCGAATAAATAGCTCCGTACCCAATAAGACGATGGGATGAGCGACAGTTTCGGGGGACAGCAAGCGGGATTTAAGGTCTTTCATTAAAATTCTCCATTAAAAAAGCCGCCAATATGGAGGCCTCAAAGGTTTTTAGAATGGTGATTAACTGCCCGGCGCCGTGTAGCCCCAGTCGATGTTGTTCTGTTTGCCGTTGACCGTGATCTGAATAACATCACTGGCCGGAGCCGTGATTTCGTTCAGTTGCCAGCCGGACAGTGCCATCACCATTGTCGCAGTACGTCCGTTCGGCAACTGGATGTAAAACTGCACGGTTTGACGTTGTTCTGCGGCATTGATGAAAGCGGTAAAGCTGGTGTTAGAAGGGTCATCGACAAATCCGAGTGATTTTTCCGGGCCTTCCGGCAGATCAGAAATAAACTGTTTTTGTTTATCAATCAGGGTCGTACAGTCAACAAAGGAACCCGTGGCACCTGTCGCGCCGAGGGCTTTACAGTTAATCAGCGGCTGCATATCCGCTACGGCATCGCCGATCCCCCCCCACAGAACAACTGTTCCAGCGGGAAGCATTGCGTATTCCGGAGAGCTTTTATCTGCCATTTCATTGCCTCATTTAACGATTGTTTTCGATACCCTCACGGAGACGTACCGCAAGAATGCTCAGTATTTTGGAACGGTTAAAGTCAAGCGCAGGACGCATGAACGGGCTGGCGACCTGTTTTACAGTGCCAAATTCCTGCGCCAGCGCTTTCATGGTGTGTTCTTTGGATGGGCCAACCCGGATAGAAACGACGGTCAGGAAACGTCTGTCTTTCATCCGATTACGTGAAGTGGTTTTGATATTGTCGCGCATATGCGGACCGGTGCTTTCCGCATCATAACCAGCATGCTGCTGCATATCGTCGCTGACAATCTGCATGGCTTCTTTTCCTGCAGAAGCCATCACCTTCACGGCAATTTTTTCCCCCAGAGCTTCAAGTTGCCGTTCAAGTTCTTGCAGCCCCTGAACCTCCATTCGGATCATGAAGCGCCCTCCGGGTAATAGAAGATGTAATCACGCGCCCGCCGGTATTTACCCCCGTCAGCTGTGTCATAGCTTTCTGATAGTCCGGATCGCTCTACGTACTGGACTGGATAAGTACCGATAAAACCCTGCACAATGTTTTGCCATACGCCCCACAACGTTTTATCCATATCCTCGGTGCGGCTGTATTGAGAAGACACGAAACTGATTTGATACCGCCCTGCCACAAGCTTTGTACGAATCGTTCCTGAAACAATGGGCGGATCGCTGATAAGCTGAATTGTCACGAATTCGCTTTCTGTTTGCGGTCCAATAAGCGGGTAGGCATTAACCTGCAATAACGCTTCAATTTCGGTTTTCAGGTCAGTAAACACGGCTGAAATCCTCCGTACACAACACCTCAATATTCCGACGCTCCCTTGTAGGCAGGGGGGCGGTGACGATAAATACTCGTCCGCTGCCTCGTCCAACAATTTCAATAAATCGCGTCGTAGTTGCCCGAATGTCATCCCGGTAACGCATGAAAATTTTCGTGGTGACGGAGGTTCGTTCCGCGCTGCCGCTGATGAATTCTTTACCTGATACAGAGCGAATATCAGCAGCGACAGACTCTGCGACTGAACGCCAGCCTATTGGCTGACCGTGATCATCACGCTCATCAGTTTTGACTTCTATCCGGACGCGATGCCGGAGGCGACCAGGTTCCATCAGGATGTTTCCTCTGTGGGCGTGGTGTTGCTCCAGTTGCGGCAATGCCACATCAGGCTTTCGGCAGCGCGGTTAACATAAAGCTGAACTTCAGTCTGACTGGTTCGATGTTCAAACATATCGCCAAACACCAGAAGCATGGCTGTTACGACCGGCGAAGGGATATCTTCAGCAGCTTTCCATGCCGGGTCATCACACCAACGCAAGCAATGGTCCAGCGCGCTCTGGGCATAACGGGTGATAAGTGCATCACGGTCGTCACCATCAAACTCAATGTGCTGGCGTAATTCTTCGATCGGCACAACTTCAGTGACTACAATCGCCATGTGAAATCAGGGCAGGTTTCCCCGCCCCGCCCCGTCATATCATGAGCCAGATTCGAAAGTGCCCTTGATCAGGGCTTTTGGACGGTAGTGCGCCAGCGCCAGACGTTCTTCACACAGAATAGTCAGCATGTTTTTCACGAAGTTATCGCGGTCTTCGCGACTGACTTCGATACTTGCATCCATGCGATCCCAGACCTGCGAAGCCATATCAAAACCACCCACGGTGAAAGTACCCTGATCCTGAGCACGCGTAGGAATGACCGGGAGCCCCCACATGACATTGCTGGTGAAGGCCTGCGGGCCACCGAAGATATAGCGCCCTTCGTTATCTTTCAGCAGTGCAATGCCGTGCCAGTCGCGCGGGTTCAAAATGATGCCGGAGGCGCTGAACTCAGACTCTGTAACCTGGAAGATGGCATGTGCAATCAGGTCGGCGCGGGTGTCTCCGGTGGCATTCAGGCTGCTGTCATAATCGGTAGCAACCAGATTGATACCTTCGAGATCGTCACCGGTTCCGTCGCCGTTGAGCAGCATGTCTTCTTCTTTCAGCGCCAGACCGTACATCAGGCGGTTGTTGACATAGGATTGCAGCATAGGGGCATCATCCATCACCTGACGTGATGCCTGGATCCAGTGTGCAACGGTTTTGACATTGGCCGTCTCTTTACTGAAGGTGATATCTGATTCGGGTTTCAGCGCCTTTTCCGCGACCGTCGCCGCATTGTTGGTGAACAGATTTTCACGGACATATTCCAGCGCATTACTGGAGATACGCCCCTGCGCCAGCAAATCACGAATAGTCAGGCGGCGCAGCCCCGGCATAATGATGCCCGGCACCTGCATTGGCTGGATCAAGGTACCGGCAGAGCCCGCATCGCTGCCCAGCGACTTATTGAAGGTTTTCGCCTCGAAATGGGACGATTTGCCATCCCAAGATTTTGTTAATTCTTCTGCAGCCCGTTCTGAGAACGATTTTTTGTTCTCTGGATTTTCGGCCCCTGAAGTGAATTTCTGTTCCATATCGAACAGACGAGAACCGGCGGTTTTCAGTTCTTCCTGAACTTTCACCAGATCATCTTGCAACTGTTTGGAAATTTTACCGGTGGCTTCAATTTCCTGTTTCTGTGCTTCAAAAAGCTGAGTCACATTCTTTTGGGACTCTTCAATGGCCTTTTGGATATCAGTTAATTCAGACATATTTATTTTCCTATCTGGAGTGGGGAGAAGTTTTTAATACGCTCGAGCAGAGCGGTGATTTCTTTGTCACTGCCTTCGGACTCGCTCCGAACTGCAGACTTAATGCGGGCAATAAAGCCCTGTGCTTCTGATTTGGATAGGCCAACTGAGTCCCTCAGCCACTCTTCCGCGTCGCGAATACTTTCCACGCCGTCGATGCTTTTCAGGGATGAAACCCCGGCCAGCTCATTGGCAGGGAAAGTACAGATACTGATTTCACGCAGCGCCGCTACGTTTTTGAAAATTCGGCCCGATGTGCCTAGGCTGTAATCATCTTTGCCCGCCGAGAACCCGACAGACATCCCTTCTACGGTGCCGTGTTTCATAGCAGCCTTCAGGTCATTGGCCTGAGAGTGACCGGGCGTCAGAACACCGCGCACCAGCAGCCCTTTACTGTCTTCTTCGAGGTTCTCCCATTTCCCTACAGGCATTTCCCATGTGCGGTGGTTGTAGAACATCGCCACCTTTCGCGTCTGATTGGTAAGCGCGTTTTTGAAAGCACCAGGCAAGATGATGTCGCCATCGGAATCAGTGTTATTGAACACAGAGGCGTAGCCTTCAAAAACGCCCTGCGTGCCGTCACCGGAAAACTTGATTTCCGCCTGATCAAAGGCGAGTGTTTTATTGATGCTGCGCATCGCTACCCCCATAAATGACTAAACCCCGCTGTTGGCGGGGTTCTTGTTTCCTAATTCAGTAATCGGCACGTTCTGCGATTGTCGGGTGGCAACATCGCCGCCCGGTAGCGGCGGCATGTTATCGAGCCGCCGCATTTCATTCACCGTACGCTGGCCACTGTTGACCAGAGTTGTCATGAAGGTAGCGCGGGAAGCTGAATCTCCACGCAGCAACCCGTCCAGGTTATGTTCAGCATGAATACGCCCGATATCTGTAGGTTTGACTAACCAGCGCCAGATCGTTTGTTCCCATCGGGTTAAATAAGGCGCGAGGGTATACTGCAGAAAACCGAGGTTCTGCTGCTCGATACCGGTTCCCCAACTGGTAGATTTTTCGACATCGCCAACCAGATGCGGCGGAACACCAAAGAACCGGGCAATTTCACTGACCTGAAATTTACGGGACGCCATCGTTTCAGCGTCCTGCGGGCTGACGCCGATATCCTCAGCTTTAAAATCAGCCTCAAGGATCCAAAGTCGCTTTTTAACCGGACCACCGGCAATCTCTTTAAAATTTTCCTCTAACTGGTCGCGCTGAACTTTGCTTAACACCTTATCGCCGGTAGACAGAATTTTCGGGGATTTCGCACCGTTGGCATAAAACTCACGCTGCTGATCCTCCATTGCCACCGCCACGCCCGCCGTTTTTGTCGCGAAGGCAATCGGAGACATGCCTACCAGCCCGTTAAACCCGAAGCCTTTAAGATGGAAAATTTCCTTCTGGTTAAAATTGGCGTACTCAGAATCCCGTTTGTAGCGGTAAACGATTTTCTTTCCTTCAAGGCGTACATCCATATTCACCGAATTCAGCGGCAGAAGGCTGATCACATCACCTGCGCCGTTTCGTTCAACCAGCGCATAGGCATTGCCATAAAAAGCCAGTTGCATGGTCATACATTCCCGAAATTCCTGAGCGGTCATGTACTGGTTCGGCGAGTAGCGCAGAAGACGCGCCAGGGGATTATCCAGTCCCACTTTGGCACGGTTGTCGTTTTTCGTTTCGAAGACGTCCAGCGGCAAACACGACGTTACGGTGGAAATTAACCGCACGCAGGCCCAGACAGTAGAAATTTGCAGGGCTCGTTCATCGGTGATTGATGAGTCACCTAAATGACCATGTGCCGATACGGGCCCAGTTTGTGAACCCTGATCCGGAGTTACCAGGCGGCCGCCGACAAACCACGATGCCATGCGCGCCCACAGACCATTATTGGTGCGAAGGTCAATGCTATAGTTGGTTTCTGACATTACATGCTCATCGGTCTCGACAGAAAATCATCCAGGTTGAATTCCTCCTCAACCTCCCCATCAGCTGCACCGATTGCCATTGCCGAAGCCACGACGCCATCGATACGACCGGTACTCTTTTTCTTTGCAAAAATACGGTTATTTTTCTGATCTGTTTCGATAACAGCAGATGCTGCATTCCACCTCAGGCAAGGGTTCAGGTGGATTTCGATTTCTTTGTCGTCCAGTAGCCCTTCGAATAATTCAATCGAATGAGGCATCCACAAACCGGAATCGGCTGCCTTATAGAACCCCTGCCCGTGTTGGATCAATGGCACACCCACGCCAGCCTCTTCGAGCTCGGGTTCAAGGTACTTAATACGGTATTGGTCAAAGGCGATCGCCTTTATCTGGAATTTCAACGCAAGATCAGCAATTCGCTCCGCAACAAAACCGTATTTGACGGCGTTCCCTGGCGGCGCATGAATAAAACCTTTCTTCTCCCACATGTCATAGGGCACGCGGTCAGTTTTAGCGCGGTGAAGAAGTGTGTCTTTTGGCGTCCAGAACTCCACTATCAGCCGTTTTCGATGAGGGAAATACAGTGCAAGCGACGTTAAATCTCGGGTACCTGACAGATCCAGACCGCCGAAACATTCCTCTCCTATCATCTCATCCGGGTCAAAGTCAGATTCGCATCCCATCCAGACATCGCTGCCCATCCACGGGTTAGCGGCATCGACCCACTGACAAAAGTTAAGGCGCCGGACAATGCTTTCTTTCGCTGGCATGCCGCGCGCTTGGGTAACCTGCTCACGAAGGTACTTTTCAGTAAATGTCTGGCCGAGCGACGGATTTGCTTTACCCCAGCAGGACTCATCTTTAAAAGGGTCATCCCCTTCATCGAGAGAGCAGATGAAACTGAAAAAGCTGTCATCTTCTTCCATCCCAGCCGCAATTTTGCGGCCGTATTCGTGGTAGTCATAACAAACGCTTGTTTTGTCATGTCCGCTGTTGGTGATCAGGAACATCAAAGCCTGACGCCGCCCCTTAGTACCGGCGCGCATCATTTCAACGACGGTATTGGTTTTATGTTCATGTACTTCATCGATCAGCGCGCAATGCGGGCGCGGGCCTGACTGGCCGTCATCGGAACTGATCGGTTTGAAAAACGAACCGGTTTGCAGGAAAGCCAGGTTCCACACATTCAAACCGGTGCCTGACTTAACAATTCTTTGCGCCAGCGCCGGAGACTGATCGACCATCGATACGGCGTCCCGGAATAAAATCATTGCCTGGTCTTTTTTGGTGGCCGCCGCGTAGATTTCTGCGCGCGGTTCTTTATCCGCGACCAGACAATACAGGCCGACCCCGCCAGCCAGCGGCGATTTACCTGAACCCTTCCCCGATTCGATGTAACTCATGCGAAACCGACGCGTTCCATCCTCTGCTTTCCAGCCAAACAGAGAGCCAACGATAAAAGTTTGCCAGGGTAAAAGGATGAACGGCTTCCCCTCATGTTCTCCGCCGTTGAGTTTCAGGACTTTCGCAAAAAAGGTGATTGCTCGTTCGACCGCCTCAACGTCCCAAAAAAGACCGCGGGCCGGACCATGCTCTAAATCCCTTAAATGCCGGGCGCAGGCATTACGAATATCGGGACCGGCAAGCACCTTCCCTTCGGTGACATCCCGCGCATATTTCGTTGGCGCGTCAACCGAAGAACTGGTTGAGCGGGTCGTCTTCTTCTTCTCCACCATTCACTTGCACCTTTGTACGGGCGGCAGGCGTCAGGCCGAATTCCACCAGATAACTTTTAAAACGACGATCGGCATCCGCCAGCATTGAAACCGCCGGATTGGCCTTGATCAGGAAATCACCCATTTGGGTCTTCGTTGTGTAGGTACGCCCTTCGATATCGATGAGTTGCCGCAAATGCAGGATTTCGGCATACAGATCACAAAGCCGCTCAAGGGCCATTGTGTCTGCAACAGTGAGGATACCCATTCCATCAAGCAGAACGGTTAATCGGCCCCAGGCGGTTTTCCCCCAATCCGTCAGATGAGACGGCGGACTCGGGATTTCGCGGGCGGGTTTGGGTTCTTTGTCATTCAGTTTTCGTTTGCCCGGATTACCGGTAACCAATTTTAATTTGGTCGGTTTCGGGCGACGACCGGCCATAGAAACCTCCCATCAAACGAGAATTAATATCAATTTCAAATAAAATGGTTTCAGTTGAAATTATTGGCTTTTGGGGTAAAAACGCCCCAGAAAAAAACTTTTCATTTCGCGGTTGTGCGTACAAAGCACGGAGCTCGGTCATTTGGCGCGAGAGGGGTAGAGATTTCCCCTCCCCTCTGCCGTCTCTGCCATCGCCTGCCGTCAGGCGGCGTGCCAGTGCGAGTTCGGGTCGATCGGCAGGCCGTTCTCATCGCAGCCTGAGATGCGCCCGCTCTTCTCCATACGTTGCTTTGTGGAGTCGTGATGCACCTTGCACAGCGGTTGCCAGTTCTTCCTGTCCCAGAACAGCTTCTGAGCTGTCTTAATGCTGGCAACATTGCCAGAGAGCAATGCCTCTTTAAGTTTGTGGGCAACGATATGGTCAACCACACTGGCGGCCACGGTCCGCCCCTGCTCCTGACACATCACACACAGCGGGTTATCATTCAGGAAGTCGAGGCGGGCTCTGTTCCACTTGCTGCCGTATACCCGAGGTTCTTTCTTCTGCATCAGCTGTTCCAAGCGGGAAATAAAGTCAGTCGCCAGGCTCGGCGGCGTTCGTTTCTTGGCTGGTTGTCGGGATGCCGTTCAACTGTCTCGCCATCGGCATGATCTACCAGCGAGTAACAGGGGTAGATAACCTTTCCTCCCAACGCGTCACCGACGGCATAGTCAGCCGCCTTGGTTCGGTTCCAGTTCTGCATGATGCGGCTTAGTCCGCTAACTGGCGGGCTGTAGCACACTCCATGTATTAGCCTGTCCATCGTGATGTGGGCAGCTCGGCGTCTATCGGCATCAATCAGGCTGGCTGCGATATGCTGCTGGTACTGCGGAGGACGCCCAGTACCCAGATAGAAACTGATGAGATTATCGGGAAACTTGGCCAACCACTCATTCACTCCTTGGGTAAAGTCCGGTAATGGCAGAGCATCATCCTCAAGTATTACCACGCGACAGTCCTGATGTCTGGCCCACTCAATAGCGCGTCTGTGATTCCAGTTCGCGCCGTGATCTTCTTCATCGATCAACAGGTGCGCGGACAACATGTCAGCGAGGCGAGTCGCCATGTCTCGGCGCTTATGGTGCCCTACAACGCAGAAGGTCACTTGTGCCGATACCATGCGAACTCCTTACCGATGCCGTCAGATTTAAAAATGGTGTGGACCTTGGGCCCAGTTACTACTCGATCACCGAATGACTTCGCCACGATGCCAAAGGCACCCATATCAAACTGAGTCACTGGAGTCTTGCCCTTATCCCAGAACCGGTGGCTTTCGCTGAGGTAATGAAGCCGGACTATCTGGTGTGCAAAATCCATTACATCCGCACGACAGCCACCGAGCAGGCCAGCATTAAGCAGCGGGCTGTTTCGGTGTTCGCTCAGGAAGTCAGCGTAAGCTTTGCCGTGATGGTTCTGCAGCATCCACTGATCCGCGTATGTCTTAGGCTCTGATCCGACATATATCTTGCCGGGTTCCATCTCTTCCCACGGTTCGTGCAACATCTCAACGTCAGTGCCGTCGGTACACCACACGAAGCGGTATTCAGGGTGAACTCTGAGATACTGGTAGAGGTGCAGCCAGCGAGCGAAGTAAGGACTCATTTGCAAAGCTGGAACTGAAACGAGTGCCGCGCCCGCGGGTGCATTGCTGAGTTGGTCAGCCAGCACAACAGCATCCGCGCCGCGGATTGACGATGCCCACGTGCTGAGCAGAGATGCATCCGGCCTAATCACGGCACCGCGCTGAGGATCCGGCTGACCGGTCAGCAATGAAGTGATCACCACATCACGCTGGCGCCGGAATTCCGCATAACCGGCATAACCTGAATCACGCCGGGCATTGAAGATGGTTACGTTATTGCGAACCAATGCCTCACGGTCAGACCTAGCGACAGAACGTTCAACCGCTTCATGTTCGTCCAGTGAATAAATGAGGGCTTTTGAACCAGCCACGTCAGCATTTGCCCACGTCGTCAGGCCAGCGTTATGAATGCGCTGCGCCAAATCGGGATGTTCATACATACCGCGCCCATAAACCGGGTCAAAGCCGCCTACCTTTTCAATCGCGCTGCGGTGGTAATAAAGCATCACGCCGCGCTGGCCGGTGTAAGCGACATGCAGGTCGTCGCGATATAGCACAGCCATATCGTTCAGCTTCTTCGCGCCTGCGAGATCAAGGAATTGGTAAGCCAGATGAGGCTCAGGCGATTCAATATATGGGACATGCCAGTTATCGCTGATCGGATAGGCATCATCGTCCCACAGGAACAAGTGCTCACAGCCAGCATCGATCAGCGCCTCGAGGCTCCGGTTCTTCGAAGCCACGATCCCGAGCGATTTCTCATGCCGGATTATTTCGATACCGGCGGCTGTTGCTGCTGGCGCTGAACCATCATCAATCACGATTAATTTAGCGCCAGCCGGTAGATATTTCAGATGCTGTTCAATTGTCTTTGCCAGAACAGCAGGCCGGTTGTGTGTCGTGATGGCGATTCCAATCCGAGCGCCAGAATTGCACGCAGGCGCATACGGGACACCATCGATAGTGACCTGCATAATTACTCCTGGATTGGTTATTAAATATAAAGAAACCGCCTAAAAAGGCGGTTATAGGGATTGTATTTCTTACTTAAGCGATTCTTGGATTGCATCTGCTAAGTTTTTGATTTGATCTGCTGCATTCTCCAAATCAAATTTCATTTTGTGTGCTGCAGTTGAACTCGTAGGGGAGGAAGCGCTAGCTTTTGCAATTTCAAGTGCTGCTTGTACAGCTAGCAAACGTTGAGATTTAGTTATGGCCTCTTCTACGCTCTTGCTTGTGTCGTTAAAATAACCTTCTAACATTGTAAACTCCTTTTAATTAAACGAGATTACAATATAGCTCTCAAGGTATTCGAATATAAACCATTATCACAGGCACTCAGTTAATGCCTGCTGTAAAGTCTCGTCGATTCAAGAACAAAACGAATTTTCGTGTTGAGCTTATTTACAGTATTGTTAATCAGTCTTCTTCGTATTCGTCATCACCTTCAACCACATCTCGAGGCACTTCGATTGTTTCACCAATTTCCCATCCTTTAGAATTTAAAATTTCTGAAGGAGTCGACTCAGGAACTTCGAAATAGTAGTTATATATAGTGTCACCAGAGTTACCTGTATTCTCGTTCAGGTCTTCTAACCCCAGTGGTATTTGTTCTAATTGCTCGTCAGTTAAATCCAAAAACGTTGCTAACTCTGAAGTTTTCATCATTATCTCCTACTGGTGTGAAAACTATCAGAACACATAAAAATACTCATGTAAATCAACGATTTTTTGACAACTTTGTCACCATTTTCAATCAATTGAATCCACTTGATTTCTATTCAATAAATTTTGCAACGCTTCTGGGCTTCAGCGGCATAGCCCTGAAGGTATTGGATCACTTCGTCGTCTCTGCTGGTTGATTCTCTGAGACTGAGAACAGCCTTTGGACCTACCTCAAGTATCTTTAATTTTTTAACGTAAATTACCATTTTGTGCTCTATTGTTAGATGACAATGCCAATAGAGTAGAAAAGATGGAATGGAAAGTTGTGGATGGAATCTTTCTAACGCCTGATAACCTGCAAATATTAAAAGTTACGGCGGAGGGGGATTTAAAGTTCTTGATATGGATTAAGTCTAACCTTGAAGTCCCCTTAAACTGCATGCTTACGCCTGTCATCGACGGATATATAGCCAACCATGACAAGGGCCATTTTGTCGCGATTCAGAAAGCGGTGCCATACAGCCTGAGCGAGTGGGAGGCTGTAAAAATGGCGCAACATCCATCCCATTCAGTTCATATTGATGGGGTTAACTTAGGCCATTAAGGTGTACTTTGTTTGGCTAAATACTCGATGTAGCCTTGAAGATACTCTATTACTTCGTTGTCTTTGATAATGCTTGCTCTGAGATCGAGAACAGTCTGTCCACCTGCAGGAGTGAGGTCGATTTGTACTGCATCGCCCAAGCTGCTGGTGCCGGAAGTGCCATTCCCGATGAGTTTGCAGGTAGCAAGGTTTGCCGCGGCGATTCGCACCCGGCGAGTACCAGCAGCGACATCAGCGCGCAACTTTTCATTCTTAGTTTGCTCATCTGCCATTTCCTTCGTGTGTTTCGCATCCAGCGCCGCCAACGCAATCTGTGCCGCTTCTGTACGCTTCTTCTGGTTGGTCAGGTCAATCACTGCCTGATCGCTTTGTCTCTTCAGCTCTGCGGTGTGGGCTCCATTAAGTTTGGAAACGTCAGCATCCCAGCGTATTCCCTCAATCCACCAGGTAAGGGCAGCGCCAGCGAAGAAGGCCAGCACAATCAATAAATTGTTATTCATCCAACCCCCAGCACGTCAGTTCGCTTTCCTGATCACGTCGTTGCACCTGACCGAAGCAATTATTCGCACGTATATTGCAATCCTTGCCACCGTCCCTCACCCAGCGTTTTATCTCCGAGCAGGCACCGCGTTTATCACCAGTATTAAGTTTGCGGTAGAACGTCGAAGTAAAGCATTTCGCCGGACCGATGTTGTAAGGGCAAAATGAAGCGATTCCGGCAATTTGTGGCTGCGTCAGCGGGACGGTGACGTTTCCCTTTACCCAGGCAATCGCCTTATCTGACTCCAGCTTATTTACCTGGGCGCATTTCGCTGCTGTGAGCTTCATTCCCTTGTAAACAAGACGGCCATCAACACGGGTTGCGCCGCGGCAAATAGTCCAGACCCCCACGCCATCTTGATAAGCAGTCAGGCGATTACCTTCCTTTTCATCAAGAAACTGGCCTAGGATTGCTGAAGCACTGGCACCAGAAATAATCAGAGCAATTACAGCTTTGCTGAGTTTGCTTTTGATACCAGGCTGAGTTGCCATCATTCACCTCTGAGTGCTTTGCGGCGGTCTTCTTTAATTTTGAAATAAAGGTTTGTCAGGTATGTGAGGAGCGCAACAGCTATACCTGCCAGCACACCTATAGCGTTCCACTGATCCGGACTAAATGCATTCAACAGGCCGTTCAGGACGCTACCGGCAGAGGCTCCGTACGCAATGCCTGTAGTCAATTTGTCCATTCTCATAATCTCCCCCTCCGGTTGTCCGGTTGGGTGCGTAGTAGTGAGGGGTTTAGCGGCTCAGTCCGTTTGCGAAAGGATGAGTGGTTAGCTGATTGACTGGCCGCCAAAACGAGAAAAGGCCACCAAATTGGCAGCCTCAAAAACGCAAAAACCCGCACATTGGCGGGTTCAAGTAACTTCTGTAATTAAAGATGTAGTGCCTGCCCCACCCGGCGCTTATCTCCGGCACTCGTAATGGCTTAGCTCTTGAAGGGGCGAATTCATCATCTCAGATTAATCCTGATGACATTTAACAATATTTGCGAATTTAACCATTTTTAGACCAATAAAATACAACATTGTGATCCAGCCCCAGGAATCAGCGACCGTGGTGATACCTGCTCGGACATTAATAAACCTTTATCGCTGTGAGTGTCCTCACAACTGAATTTAGAGTATAAAAAAGGCTGCGAATCGGCAGCTTCTAGAAAGTGTTTTATAGTGACGGCACTACTCAATAAGGACATGTATATGAAAAATAAAATCTTCGTTGTCTTAATGCTCACCGGCATGTTCACCAGTTTTTCAGGACTTGCGGAACTCTTGCAGTGCAGTATCAACGTCGGCAATCTCTCCGATTGCCAGCCATATCCATCAACGAAAAATGCCCCTCTACTCAGAAGCGATGGAAAGGTTTCTTTATGCGAGATTAATAGCGGACAGGTGGGCTCATGCTCATCAAATTATGACGGTGAAATAGTCATCAAGAGAGGTAGTGGTTACTCTGAATGCAATGTTGAGTATGGCGAACTGAAAGGCTGCACTCCTCCTGTTTATTCTGGCTCAGCGATTATTGATACTAGCCAAGAATAAGGGTAAAGCTTTTCGGTAAGGGCATTAACCCCTTTGACTGGCCGGAAATGTCCCAGCTTACCAAGCCGATGCTCTTACCTGATGTGCAGAAACGAAAAAGCCCCGCATTTTTGCAGGGCTCTCAAAGCTTTTCTAGGTGCTCATCTACTGAAACGCCTATGAGTTAGAATATTCATTTTGACTATTTAACAATGCCGAACAGCTTTGCCCACTCTTCTATCTGGGATCGATATATGAATTGAACCGACTGCAGGGAGTAACCACCCTCCCCTTCTACAATTTGTGCAAGGCAAGGGAATTCTTTGGGTGCCTGACGCAGAATTTCTCTTTCAAGCTCGTCAGGTTCGAAAACCGAAGGAAACTCCTCATCCAAATGAAGGTAGCCTTTTACTATCCATTCTCTGTATTCAAATTCGTTATTCAGTAGCTTCATGCCAATGGTCTCATGTGATGTTTTACATAAGATAGCAGGCTTCCAGCAAACGAACGATGGCGATGATTATCTTTTAGGCCCCCTTGTAATTTACTTAAGCAAAACTAAACTTACATTTTAATTTACAGGTATACCAAGAAGTCTCCTAGAGGAGAACTTTCCATCAATTTATTGAATATACTTTGTTTTAAATAGGATGAGCCTATGGATATTAAGACAGTTCTGGAGAATTTGAGCTGCTCAGCTTGCCGATGCGAATTTTTCATATACCCAAAAAACTTTAATGTCGAAACAAACTTCGCTGAGTTTAGTTGCGCATCTTGCGGCCATGAAGTTACCAAAAGCGAACTTCTCGAGCTATTGCAAACTTGTGAGTTTAAAAAGCCGAAGAAACTGATCACATCCATGTTGTAGTGTGCTTTCTCATCCACACAGCCTGAAAGGCAAATTTGGCTGTTGCAGTGCCGGGTGCCTCCCGGTGAACCGTTGGTAAGCTAACCGTGGTTCGCTGTCTTCACTTCGAGGGGATTAGCTTATTAGCCCTACCGCATAGGTAAGATTCACCGCAACGTCATAAACGTATCATATGCCTATAAAAGACAAAACCCCGCTGGAGCGAGGTTCTGAGATTGTCTAAGCTTTGTGACTACGTGACCACTCTTAACACATTACATGATAAAATGCGGACCGCAAAAGCTTTTTTTAACTTTCACTCCATAACGTAAAAGAGGTTGAATATGTTCTTTGTGAAAAGTTGCCATCAAGAATTTAATATTAAAAAAAGCAAAACATTGAAGATTGGCACTCTAGAGGAATATAGGGAAACTGAACAAGCTCAAATAGCAGATCTTTATGAAGGTACTTTTAGCTTAGAGATATCACTTTCTGAAGTACACATTGAATTTGATATATTTAATGCATTAAATTTCAGTCACAATAGTGAAGTGAACGTAGTGATGGATGAGCTCCATATATCTTGTAGAAGTCCATTATTTGAAAAATGTTTATTTTTAAAAAAATACCAATCAGTGGCTACCTTCAAAAATAATAATCGCTTTGCCTTTTGCATATCCAAACTTGAATCTCACGAAGATTGTGAAGGTATTTTCAAGGATTACAATGACTATTGGTACTTCAGAGCTGATTTATCGCCCTTGATGGCAAGTGAAATTAGTAAATCTCTGTTTAAAAGCATTGAAGATTTGACAAAAAAAGGTAGCCAGGTCTTTCGAGAGTCGTATGATATTAATAAGTTAAGGCTAGCGTTTAAGGTGCAATCAATTAGCTACCGAGATAGAAGGACCTTGATAAACAACAATTATTTTTACAAGTACAAGCATGATTTAAGCAGCATGCTTGATGGATTATTGTTTTTAAAGCCCGAATCCTTTAGAAAAGAAAATGAAATTAGATTTCTCTTTGACTTCTATGAAGGTGACAGACTACTTCACCCAAAAATAAATAGTTTAATAATTAACGCATCTGACAACATGCTTGCAATAACGCATGGGAAATAAATGCATGCCCCTTTCACTCTCATAAGGGGCAGCATCATTATTCAATTTCTAATTTTACGCTTAACATTGACAAACAGCCATCAATAAACCCCTCAGCCAGCTGCATACTAATTCTTATTATTCTTTCGTCTTTTTTTTGAGTTTTCGCTATAGAACGTTTCGATTTATTAAACACATAATATTGTATAAGAATTTTATACTCTTCCGGCCTGCGAATTTTAAGTTGCAAAACGCAACCATCTACAATCAAACCATCGTCGTCGCAACATGATAGTTTCGCTGAGCCTGAAGGAGGCAATAGGCCCTTAAACCCAGCAGCAATTGGGGAAAAATCGACACCGCTATTATCTCTTGCCCAAACTCCCCATCGAGATAGTACTTCCTGAATATCACGCATCATTCTCTCCACACTTTATTTTTGCTTGCTGGTAGCGATAACACCAGTTGCCAGCGCGCGGTCTAATGTCTTCAGTACCAGAAATTCCTGAGTACCGTGTTCTGATTCCCAAGCCTGGGTATCCGCATGAAGTGAGTCGTGACACCGTCTGCACAGCGGGATCACGAACATGTCATGCGCTTTTGTTGCCATTCCACCAAATCCATTACCGGTAATGTGGTGCGGATCATCAGACCCGTTGCCACAGCCGCAACATGGCTGGCGCTTTACCCATTGGGTGTATTTTGCGTTTTCATACCGGCGGCGTTTCGGTCGCAGCATGAATGATTCAGGTGTTTCCGGATCAAGGGCCAGCGCCAGCACCGGTTTGATGTTGTTCGCTAGTTCTTCACGGGGTTGCCTCTCCCACGGGTTCACGTCCGCTTCTTTACCCTGGCCACCAGGCGGTTTGTATTTGACACCCAGCGCTTCGCAAATTATTTCCGGCGGAAGAAGATGAACCAGCCCTTTCGTCACGGCCCACCAGCACAGCTCCGGCAAAGTAAGGTGTCGCCCGTCCGGAAGGCCATACCGGTACCGGATTGCCTCTGTCACAAACTCGGCGGCGTTCGCCAGCGCGATAGCATCCAGTTTTGGAGATTCTTTTTCCCGAAACTCGTTATCATGCGCCCAGCACAGGCAGACGACGCCACGACCTCGGGGCACCTGCACCAGCTCATGGTGATGAAATTCCCCGTTGTAGTCCGGGCACTGGCACACACGGTGGCGTTTAACCCAAAGCGTCAGCGCGTCCATTCCCCCCACTCTGGCAATTACCGCTGGTGATGACAGGAAACCAGACAGACGCGGGTCACGTGAAAGCGACTGCGCTTCTGCCGGTACCACACCATCAGGCAGTTTATGGAGTTCGGCTGGCTCGTTGGTGATCAGCAGGCGTTTACTGCTGAAGAACTTCACCATGTCAGCCGGCAGCGCGAACTGCACGATCCCCAGTTCTCGCTGAGGATACGGTTTTAATAATGCTCTCACGCGTGGGCCTCCTGTTTCTGTTGCAGATAACCAGCCCACAGCCCGGCAACCCACTCAACACCCTTCGCCGTGAATCGCGCCTGGCGAAACGCGTGCTGATTCTGCGTGCTGGTACCAGTTTTCACCTGAAACCGGCCTGCCTCTAAATGATTGGCCTTTGGCGTCAACTGGCCTTCCAACCGGTAAACAATGTCTTTCTCGAGCAGGAACATTCGGAATTCCGGTTCTTTCGCATGCAGCAATTTGCAGACAGCGCGGAATCCCATAGAGCCCTTAGCCATAACGTACTGATCAACGAATTCCACTTTCGGGGCCGCCAGCGCCAGCTGTGATTCCAACGCCTGCTTTTCTTCGGCCAGATCAGCAGCCAGTCGCAACGCTTCCGGCAATGACTGCGGAACCAGACTGCCTTCTTCTAATTTCTGCCACCGGTCGATAACAGCGGCAGTGAACTCAGGGGATAATTGTGCGACCAGCACCAGAGAATCGCGCTTATTGAACCAGTACTCCTCATATTCCTGACCGTTCTGCTCATGGATATAGGGGGTGTGCGCCAACGGCGCGCTTAAAATTCCACCAGCCGCAAGCCTGTCAGCCGAGCGCTTCACGTCGCTGTGCTTACTCTTCACCAGCCCAGCAATCTCACGGCTCGACATTGTTACCACTTTTCCTGACAGCAAACTGTTCGACATAATCACTCCACACGTTAAACCGGCTGCACACCGGCGGCTTTGAAATCAGTAATCGTTATTTCTGCCTTACCACCCTTCGTTACCTCTCCCCATTCAACTGTCATGCGTTTGACCTGGCTGTCGTCCTTCCAGATCCCCGCATGGGTCAGGCCATCAAACAGCGCCTTCTGGAAATTATCTAAATCGCGTTTTGCCCTGCTCGGCGGGAATAGAACCAGATGCACATCCAGTTCGGTGAGTAGCGCCGTCGGACGGCTGCGCAACTGCTGATAAATCGCCGCCAGCGCATTTGACCGGAAGATCCGCCCGCGCTCGCTGATTAGCACGCCCTTTCGGGTGGAGCGCCAGTAACCGTTGACGCTTGGCGGGAATGGCAAAATCAGTCGCATAAGCTTCAGACCTCCATCTGCAATTGCATGTTGAAGCGGTCCCGGATTTCGCAATATTCCAATGTGCCGGTGCTGTTGAAGGATTCGATGCGCTCCGCCAACACATATGCGCGGGTTTCCTTTGACTGAGGTGAATACGTCCCTTTCCACGCACTATCAATTCCGATATTGCGGGCAATGTTGGTGCTGTCAGCTGACGCCAGCGGCAGTTTGGTGAAGATGTCCTTATTCAGCATGCGGAGACCATGCAGTTTGGTAATTGGCCGGCTATGAGCATCAACAACGTGACGAATGATGTCCTTCATACGGGCCACGGCTTTAAGCGGTGATTTCACGTCATACTCACCACAACTGCCAATGGCTACACGCGGGTACTCATGGCAAAGCCGGATAAAACGCTCTTCGCTTTCGTTCATGTGCCAAACCGGGCAACCGGTAAATTTACTGTGTGGCCACTCAGCCAGCAGCGCATCATTCTCCGCCGCGCCGCCGTCTATAACGTCAGGAATGACGGCGAAATCGAGACCAGGGTGATTCTTCCAGCGCTCCACGAAGTCGTAATAATCTGACCAGTCGATTTTGTTTTTGCCTGCTTTCTTCCAGATAGAGAACGCGCCATTGTCTAAGGCGAATGACTGGCAGATTTCGGAAGCCAGCCCGAGCTGACTTGAATTGGCAAAAGAAATGAATGCATGGCCACCTGACCAGGCCCGCATCGCGCAGGTATCCGGGGTGATAGGTCCGCCGTGATAGTGGATCATCAGTTCACCTCCCCTGCTTTGATCAGGCTGTTCAGCACAGCATCAGCATGTTCCCGCGCCGCGGTGTAATCAGAGGGATGCAGCTCCCCTTCCGGGGAGACGGCTGTCAACCAACCGTTATAAGCAGCCAGCCAGATTTTCTGGAATTCGCTCACGCAGCCACCTCCTTCAAGTTTTCAGCGCCAGCAGGAACAGCCAGGTAATGACCAGCCAGCACCTTGACTCGGGAGTTACGCGCCGGGGAGATCGTGGTAAAGGTCGCTGGTACCAGCTCGATATCGTTGAACGGGCTTTCATTGCCCCAGTGATGCCAGCCAGCAGCTTCACCGCGACTGAAAAGCTCGATGCGGGAAACCTGACCGTAAAGCTCTTCAAGACGGAAGCGTACTTCGGCAGGCTTTTCGCTATGTTCGCCACGGCAGCTGTAAACGACCTGCTTAACGCTGGCGCTGAGGCGTTCAAGCCCGGCGCCGCGTGTGGCGATCAGAACATCTTCGCTATTGCCACGGGTGTAATTGCCGCCGTTCATCACCGTTTCGGTGCTAAGCGCATCAAGAAAATCTTCAAAATCGAGCATGGTCTGATCTGCCAGCGCCCTTTCTATACGTCCGCGCGCCTGCTCGTAGAGCTTGACCCAAGTAAAAGCTTTCATGGTTTTGACCTTGAAGCCCCAGGCCTGCGCCAGCTCAACCGCTTCTGAGGCGAAGTTTCCGGTGTACCACATCGCAAGAATCGCGTTTTCATCAGCAATTGACCAAACCGGCAGGCGCTTCATTTCTTCGGTTGGCATGGTGCTGTAATGGTCACCCGCTGCGCCATTGCTTACTTTGTTGGAATACTGCCAGGCCGGATCTGCATAAATCAGTTGATAGCTCATGCTTTCACTCCCTGCTGGCGCTGGGCGCAGTCTTTCCAAATCTTGGCCCACGTCGTAATGGCGAAATCAGCGCGCATGCTGCGGACGCTGGCTTTGCTGGCCTCTGTGCACACCATTTTTTCCAGCGTACTCGGTGCCTTCTTCGCCGCAACGCCGCTGATGAACCGGCGGTATGCCGCGTCTCGCTCTGCGGTATCAACTGCAACGTCACTGCCAGAAGTCCACTTTCCGTTCACACAGCCCGGACGGCCACTCTTCGCCCATTTGGTCGCGCTGAGCAGGTAGCCTTCAAACTTGGCTGGCTGGAACAGAGTTGCCGGGCGCAGATATTCAGCCATTTTTGGAGAGTCGCCCCAGTGAACCTGCTTGTATTCGATAACCAGTTGCAGTTCTTCCAGGGTGTGGCCTTCACGGAGACGGGCACGCATGTTTTCCAGTGAGCTATTAGCGGGCTGATAGCGTGAACCGGTGATTTGGTTCAGGTGTTTCAGTGCCTGTTTGGCTTGATCAGTAATTTCAACTTCGGCGTCGGTCTGCGCAGCAGGCTGACAAGAGGTTTTATTATCTGATGGATCTTGTTTTGAATTTACTAACGGATCCCCCCCAGATTCTGGCGGGTGAAAACCGGTATTCGTGTTGGTTTTTGATGCGTCGGATTTTGACCGGTCAGAATTTGATGTGTCAGATTTTGATGCGTCAGAATCTGACGGTTGAGCGGCAGCACGAAGCTTCGCAATATTCAGCTGGTACATGTTCGACGTGTTGCGGTTTCCCTTACGGCGCTGAGTGCTGGTGATCCAGCCGTCAGCCTCAAGTTTGCCCAGCGTAGTGCGCACAGTGCTTTCACCAGCACCCAACTGGCGGGCAATGGTGGTAATTGACGGCCAGCACAGGCCTTCGTCAGAACTGAAGTCAGCGAGGCGCGCCATGATGGCCACCGCCGATATTTTCAAACCGGCAGCAGCGCAACCATCCCAGACGTATGCGGATAACTTAACGCTCATAAGACCCTCTTAAATTTTCGCCGGAATTGTTCAGTAGGCTGGGCGCATTCATGCGGGTAACCTGCACGCATGAAGATGACGCGATCCCCTGCTCTGTCGAAGCCCACGACGTGTACCACAACGCCCCGCCAATCTTTGTAGTGCCTGTCCAGCGTTTGGATTTCTTCAGACATGCAGTCACCTTCCGGCTTTTCACCCTGACGTAACCTACCCACCACCGGACGATCTGGTAGTTGCACGGTACCCAGTGGCCCGATACCATCACTTCGTACGACAAAGCTTGTTTGTTGCCGCCAGTCGCTTTGCAGCGCATTTGCGGGACGCCAGCTTTTATGAGTAAACTGTTCATGCGTTAATTACTCCACACACGTTTTTAATGCGCCGACGCCTCGGGACTGCACTCCTGAGGCGTCAACCCTTTCATGCAAAGCCACAACTGACTTCACATACTCATCGCGCGCAGATAAGTGCTTGAAATGCAACGCCATAATCTCGGCCTTCTCGTTCTGATCAATCACGCCGTCATCTGCAATAGACGTGTTGATTTGCTGATCCACCTTCCCGCTCTTTGCAGCCACCTTTACGCCCTTAATAAACAGATCAACGTGGTCCAGCTCATCGCGATTTGGGATTTCAACGAAAAAGCCACCACGCCGCTGGGCGAAGTAATCCGCCAGGTGATTGGTGCCGCTGATGTCTTCCATCGCTTCCAGCTCGGCAATTTCGAAGAACCGGCAGCCGTTCTTTTCGTACAAATTGTTGTTGAACTGCGTTTCAGTCATGCCCAGAGCGCCAGCCATAGCAGACCGACCGCCGGGATAGGCTTTGCACATCGTTTTAACTACTGATTTCAGGTCTACCATGTTGTTTTCCCTTTGGTAGTTATGGTTGTTCGCCACTGGTGATAGCCTTTTTGTAAAGTGTTGGGTCGTATTTCAGTTCACCTTTGGTTCTATATGCAGCCTCGGCAGCTCGGCCTTTTGGGATCAGTTGGCCAGGGCGCTTTCTCCACAAATAAAATGCTTCAGGGGATATCCCAAAAAACTCAGCGACTTTACCGGGTTCGCCAAAATATTTTTCAAGGTCACTCGTCGTCATAACACCTCCGATTTCTAAATTAATTTAGATAGTATTATTTAATTTTATTTTGATCAATAAAAACTAAAATAACTTAGGTTCATTAAGAGGATGGAAAATGCTTACCCAAGGGCAGCGGATAAAAAACCTTCGTAAAGACAGGAAACTGACTCAAGCTCAGGTCGCAAAGGCGTTAGGTGTTAGTGATGTGACTATTGGCTACTGGGAACGTGACCTGAATGAACCGGGTGGGAAGTCTTTGAGTAATTTGGCGGCTTTTTTCGGTGTTTCTGAGGCTTTCATTCTTTACGGTAAAGAAGAAATTTCTAACATCATTCCCGCATCATTTGGGACACGCCAGATCCCCATTATCAGTTACGTTCAGGCTGGTATCTGGACATCCGCGTCGGACGCAAGCAACCTTGAAGGTAATATTGACTACATCCTAACTGACATAGGACTATCACCCCGTTCTTTTGCCTTAAAAATCAAAGGAAAGTCAATGGAGCCAGAGTTTACTGAAGGTGATCTAATTATCGTTGATCCGGACATAGGTCCGCTGCCTGGTGATTACGTTGTAGCGAAGAATGGTGAACATGAAGCAACATTCAAAAAATACAGAGCACGTGGCAGAGATGCTGGGGGTAATGAGATTTTTTCCCTTGTGCCTCTAAATCAAGATTTCCCAACAAAACATTCTGACCAAGAACCCATATCAATAATTGGCGTAATGGTAGAGCACCGAAAATTCAGACGGCGTTGATCCCCCCTTCCTACTAGCCCTACTTCATTCAAAACACCTTCCAGTTAAAAATCTAAATATTTTTAGTTTTAACCGTTGCATTAAAAACTAAATTATTTTAGATTTACACCATCAGCAGTGATCAACGTGGATGCCCACGCAGTAGTTGCAGGTGGCAAAGAAGCATCGAATGATTCTCTCAGGTATCAGCAGCACGACGGCAAGAACGCAGCAGCTTAATGAGGTATCAGGATGGATAAGCAAGAACCGAAAATTATTGGTTTGGGATCTTCGAATGAAGAGTTAATTGAAGAAACTGTTTCTGAAATATTGCAAAAGCATGCACACCAAGTGGCCGCCTTTTTGGAAGGCGGCGAGATTACCAAAATTAATCTCTTATCTTCGGATTGAAAGCTTCAATTCGGTTAATAAGCAACTTGGTTGCCGAGGCAACGGCAGGATCCTTACCTTTATAAGCTTGAGCATGACGATTTAGATTTTCAATGACGTCGCTTTTTACTGTGGGTAAGGCGGTTGAAACGGAATGAAGCGCTACCGTGAATGCGTTCTCAAGAGCTTCAATCCTACGGGCTAAAGTGACTAAATTAGTCGAAGCGTTTTCCACCTTCATTTCCTTCTTGGCTGTGTGAGAACTACCAAGATAACACCGCCGCCTGAGGTGGAGAAGTGACCAGGCATACAACGGCAAGAACACTGGGGTTGAGGAGCTCATCAACCGAAGTCACTCATGACCACAGTTGAAAAGTGTTCTTGCCGATGTTTAGGGATTAGTGGATCTGTAAGTCAGGGACTAGCGTCAGATATGGAATTTCGCGGAAGGTTACAACTTCATGAACGTTAACTGGATGCTTACACACTGCACATACGATGGAGGAGATAGTCTCAGAGAATACGACGTCAGAAGTGACATTGAATCTCTCAGAATTACATTTTTCGCAGATAAGTTTTATATCGGGCATTTTTAACTCACGGATAAGTGATGATCTTAATCAGATTATTAAGAATTTTCTTATTCCAATGATAAGTATAGCAGACGTTTAGATTCTTGAATGAGTGCATAACGTAAAGAGCACTGACGGTGAGCAAGCTGGCAAAGCTTTCAACATCCTACAGTCCCGATAGTGCTCTCTCCGTTGTGGCCAGCATCAGGTGATGGTCGGGTTCCCTACCCGATTGCGGGTTCGACTCCCGCCGCCCATTCAGATCGACGTGGAACCTCGATAATTGCTGTGTGTAGCTGTCTTTCGGCGGTGGCATGACTCTTCAACCATCCAACATCAGGGGGAGCGAAGATAATGTTCTGATCATGACCACCGCCAATTTTTTCGCAGGCATAGACAAGGGCCGCTGGCACCCACCCAGCACGCCCTGTGCATTACCGGCCGCCCTTGTCTATGTGTGTGAGTAATTTCTCGCGGTGTGCGCCGCGGTATCGGCGAATTCAAAGTCTGATAGCGCGGCCTTAAATGCCCTGGTCCACTGGGGCATTTAGTGAATCGTTATTACTGAAATTTAATTGCCAATGCTGGCAAGGGATTCGCTCACGCCGAAATCTGGAAATCACTTACTTAGGAATGCAGCCATGAAACTTATTCAACCGGTCACACCAGAACGCAATGCCGATAACTTGGGATATTGGACTCACCCTGATTTCTTCGAACCGGCCAACGGTAACGAATACCCAGCGCCCGGCGAATTTGAAGCGTGGGCAAAAGCTCAGGGTGTCGAGGTTTATACCCTGTCACTTGATGCCGATCCAGCAGCTGACGATATTCAGGCCGCCTATGAAGTAGGCGAAGCTGATGTTTCTGCGTGGAACCCTACTCCGCCAATCGGTGAAGGCTGGTTCCTTGCCTCAATTCACGATACCGAGGACGGCCCTTATAGCGTTTGGTTCCGCCGCAATACTGAAGAACAAGCCGAAATTGCGCGCCTTAAAACCGACTTTTTGGAAAAGCACCAGGTGGCGATCACCGCCGCTTATGAATATTTCAAAGCCTGCCCTGTGGGTAATGAACGCACTATCGCACACCAGATTTATCAGGTACTGCGCACGGCTACGAGGGTGGGCTGAAATGAAAGTTTATATCGCCGGGCCAATGACAGGCCTGCCACATTTCAACCGCCCTGCTTTCAAACGGGCAGCTATAAACCTGTCATTTGAAAAGCATGTGCCACTGAATCCGGCAATCATGCCTGATGGCCTAACAAAAGCTGATTACATGGCTATCGGCCTGACGATGCTGCAACGCGCCGAAGCGATTTACCTGCTTACCGGTTGGCAGTTCAGCGCAGGCGCCAGAGCTGAACATGCGCTGGCCTTAAAGTTGGGTTTGGAAGTAATCGAACAGAGGGAAAGAAGCCATGGCTGAGACAACCCGTTCACATTTCGTCAGGCGGTTTTGCGTGAAAAGAATGCTGAATCTGTGGTTTGTTCCGGTTGAGTTTGCGCCAGCAGTGCCGCCAGGTATGAAAATGCTCTGGTGGCGAGCTGGAAAATATTACGGCCGATTTCGGGTCAGTCAGTAAACCGGTGTGCAGCTGGCTATAATTAAACGTGTGGAGTGATATATGACGAGAACATTAACGCTTGATGAATGGGCTCTCGAAGAGTTTTCCGCGCCAATACCTAGCAGACCAACGCTGATGAGGTATGCGAAAAATGGAATGATATACCCCCTGCCCTTTAAAGCTGGGCGGTGCTGGCGTGTTGAAGCATCAGCGCGTTTCATTGGGATAGCTGAGAAGCCTGTGATCAACAAGGATATAGATCCACGTTTAATGAGGATTCTCGAAGATGGCACGTCCACGTAAATATAACGTGAATATTCCCGGGCTGTCGTGTTACATGGACGCCAGAACCAATAAGGTTTACTGGCGTTACAAGCATCCAGCCACAGGTAAGTTCCACGGTTTGGGGGACAACGAAGAGGAGGCAAAAGCAATCGCAATAGATGCGAATA
Organism: Rahnella aceris; assembly: GCF_011684115.1. NCBI lineage: Bacteria > Pseudomonadati > Pseudomonadota > Gammaproteobacteria > Enterobacterales > Yersiniaceae > Rahnella > Rahnella aceris. The sequence continues at coordinate 380,757 of NZ_JAADJV010000003.1, forward strand.
TGCAACTCAATCAGAGGAAAATGGCAAATCTCCTGAGAGTAAGAAATGAAATTAGCCGTGAAGTGAATAAAGGCATCACTACCAATGCATGGGTTGATAAATACAGAGCGATTCAGCTAGAAAGGGTTAAAGCTGGTGAAATAAAACCCGATACAGCGAAATTGCGGGAACCTTCTTTACGAGCATTAATTTCTCATTGCGGGATAAAACCATTGTCGGAAGTCGGTGCCAGAGATATTGCTGGGATCCTCGATATTTACATTGAAAAAGGTCAGGGAAGGATGGCGCAGATGGTGCGTTCGAATCTAAGTGATGTATTCAAAGAAGCTCAGCATGCAGGTGAAGTTCCGGCTGGTTATAACCCTGCGAAGGCAACAAAACAACCTCGGGCAAAAGTTTCACGACAGAGACTTTCATTTGATGAATGGAAAGCCATTTATTCGGCTGCATTAACGTTACCGGTGCATATTCCCAGGGCAATGCTATTGGCCTTAATTACAGGCCAACGGATAGGAGATATATCAAAGTTGAAATTTACTGATATCTGGGATGACAAACTTCATGTAGTTCAGCAAAAAACCGGGGCTAAAGTAGCTATACCCCTTTCTTTGAAATGTGAGGCGTTGGGACTGTCTCTTCAGGATGTGATAGCTGAATGCCGAGATTCTGTTTTGAGTCAGTGGATCTTGCATCATCACCGTTCACGAAGAAACTGTACCCGTGGTGGGCAGATAACTAAAAGCACACTCTCAAAAGGATTTGCTGAAGCCCGAGATAAAAGTGGTCTGCTGTGGGAGGGAGAGAATCCTCCAACATTCCATGAACAGAGGTCATTGTCGGAACGCTTGTTCAGAGAGCAAGGAATAAACACGCAAGTTTTACTTGGACATAAAAATAGTCAAATGACGGAGAAGTATAACGACGACCGGGGGAAAGACTGGAAGGAAGTTGTTGTTTAATTAAGATGCCGTTTTGCAGAAGAATTTTGCAGGAGTTTTGCAGGGATGAACATTTACTCTTAAATAATAGTCAGTTAGCAGTTGATACCCATACCGAAGTCATAAGTGGTAGAAAGAGCATAGCCATCACCATTCTGATGACGAACGTCGCGGCCATTATTCGTGCCTTCACCTGCTGGTGTATAGTTAATGTCTTCGCTGTTGTTATCGCCATCATTCGCACCCTGATATTGCAGCGCAAAGTTCCAGCCTTTTACTTCACCAAAGAAGTCTGTATTACGGTAAGTCGCAACGCCATTAGTACGACCAACCATAAAGTTATCAGAAGAGGTGTAGGTATCGCCGCCGAACACTGGCAGCATATCGGTCCAGGCTTCAATGTCATACACAACGCCGTAGTTACGGCCGTAATCGAATGAACCGAAGTCAGCGAATTTCAGACCTGCAAAGCCCAGACGGGTGGCGTTGCCTGATGTACCTGTATTTTCAGAATTATTAGCCTGGACGTTGTATTCCCACTGGCCGTAACCGGTCAGTTGATCGGTAATTTGGGTTTCACCTTTAAAGCCTACACGAACATACGTTACGTCGCCGTCCTGACCTGCATCATCTGAAAATTGGTGACGTGCATCAACTTTGCCATACAGGTCCAGTTTATTGCCGTCTTTATTATATATTTCTGCGGAATGAGCTGCGCCTGCAACCAGTAATGCCGGGATAATAAGTGCCAATGCTTTTAATTTCATGATGTATTCCTTTATCATTTAATTGGATACTTGAATTTATTATATATATATTTTCAATGAGTTAGACTCGTATTAATATTACCTGCAGAGTTCCGTGGTTCTGTAGATAAATTATCGGTTTTAATTTTATTATTTATTACTAATTATTTCTGTCGGTATTATCAATATTTCGAATGAATGTTATAGTTAATTTCATATAAAATATGTATTTATAATTATATATTTTTCTGTGGTACTTTATTTCCGGGTTGTGGAATCATCACTGCAATCCTATTTACCCTTCCTTGGTTTTACTTATATTCTTTTTAGTCGCCGTTTTACCCCTGTTAACGGCGTTAGTATGTCGCCCCGCCTGACTGCGGGGCTTTTTTTTGCATAAAAAAACCCATAACCGGCGAAAGTTATGGGCTCAACAAATGAGAGAGAACTAAAATTTCTACGACGAGGTCAGAGAGACTTTCCACAACAACCTGCATAACAGATGTCACGGTTGCGTTATCCGCAGCGGAAACACCGGCTATTCAGGGTACAGCACATAATTTCAGGAGAAGGCTTCTCTCATGGCACAGCTCGTTCCAGTAACTGAACCGCAATAAACGGATATAACGATCAGGAGCGGCGAAACCAGGCCGGATCACTGTTCCCCACATCAATACCGTAAAGACAGCCTGTGGCGAGAAAGCTTTCCAGCAGACGGGATGTATCCTGCGCCCTCTCCGCTGGTGGATGACTGACCTTGCGGTGCGTGATACGTTGCCATAGCGAACGGCGCTCAGCAGTGTGTACAGTGATTGACATACAGGCCTCCGGTTAATCGCAGCTTCAAAATCAAAGCTTTCTTTAACGCTGGTTTCAAAATCGTGGCAAACGATGCCTGCCGCGGGAATGAACGTAGTAAACCTTTTATGAACGGCAAACTGAACCAACCATTTTTGCTTTCTTTATGAAGTTTTGAACTATAACTCCCGCAGCCAAACGCCTTCGCAGAACAGTTTTGCACAGGCCAGACTTTGCTGATGACGTAATGCCGGATCTGCGGGATCTTGCGCGAATTGTACCAGCATGCCGGTAAAACATTGCGCGAGCATGACGGCAGAAATTTCTTTGCGGAAAAGTTTGCTTTGCTGATTTTGCACGAGGTTTTCTGCCATCAGGTTGATCAGCAAACGCTGTGTCTCTTGCGCCAGAGGTGGCAGCAAAAACACCTGCTGCGTCAGTTCATTGTTTTCAGCGAAAAAATTCAGCAACTTGCGAAAGCAGAGCGCCATCCGGTCCAGTACCTGATTTTCGGCAACGTCAGGCGCAATCTGTAATGAACGCACCAGTGCAGTCAGGCGTTCACGGAAAAGAACAATATTATTGCCGGTCATTTCTGCATCCTTACTCTCTTACACGTATGCCATTCTAAACGACTTGCTGGCAGGAACAGCCATTTGCGTTTGACCAAATCAGAAAAAGTTAATGACCGTGCTTAACAATTGCACATTGGGAGCGGCAGGCGTAAACCAGTGGATAGCTCACGCAACGGCACCGGGTCGGGTAGACCGTGTCTTGCGCGCAGCACCTGAAGAAGATACCGAATACATAGAGGATAGTCGTATGTCTAAAAATGGAAAAGTGGCTTTAGTGACAGGTGGTGGTCAGGGGATCGGCCGCGCGATTGCACTGCGTCTGGCGAAGGATGGTTTTGCTGTGGCCGTGGTGGATTTTAATGGGGAAACAGCGAAAAAAGTTGCCGAAGAAATTAATCATGCCGGTGGTAAAGCCATTGCTCAGTTGGCGGACGTTTCAGACCGGGAGCAAGTTTTTGCTGCCGTAGAAGCGGCCACCAGGCAACTCGGTGGTTTTGACGTCATCGTTAATAATGCCGGGATTGCGCCGACGACACTGATTGAAGACATCACCCCGGAAATCGTCGATAAAGTTTATAATATCAACGTGAAAGGTGTCATTTGGGGCATTCAGGCGGCGGTCAAAGCGTTCAAGTCACAAGGGCATGGCGGCAAAATTATTAATGCGTCATCACAGGCCGGGCATGTGGGTAACCCTGAACTGGCGATCTACAGTTCGAGTAAATTTGCGGTGCGCGGGCTGACACAAACTGCAGCGCGTGACCTGGCCTCGCTGGGTATTACTGTCAATGCCTACTGTCCTGGGATTGTGAAAACACCGATGTGGGAAGAAATAGACCGTCAGGTGTCAGCGGCAGCCGGAAAACCGGCGGGCTATGGTACACAAGAATTCGCCAAGAATATTACGCTGAAACGCCTTTCTGAGCCGGAAGATGTCGCGGCTTGCGTTTCTTATCTGGCCGGGCCGGATTCTGATTACATGACGGGTCAGGCTTTGCTGATCGACGGCGGTATGGTGTTCAACTGATCCCCTTTCCCGCCCGTCAGGCCTCTCATAATGAGGGGCTTTTTTGTTTCTCTTTTCTACCTGATCACTGTGTGGCCAGCGGAATATAGTATTCGCAGGTCACGCCTTTGAGCGCAGATTCACGCGAGTACTTCTCCAGGTCCGGTTGCATAATAAATTCAAGACCCAGCGTAGGCAAAAACACAGAATACAGATAAAGAATAAAATCGTTCAACCGGCTAAGATCGTACGGATAGTTGATCTTCAGATAACGGCTGGCCGGAACCAGGATGTTGTGGCTGTCGCTGGTGTGTACCTGATGCGCCACTGTATAATCCATCTGCAACGCATTCGCCACTTCATCATTCGTATCAGGCCGGCAGTCCGACAATCCCCAGACCGGTGCCCGCAGAGATTCCGGTGTTTCCAGATAACGCAGCAACTCCGCGCGGTGAACGTGATTCTTACTGTTGAATAAGGCTTCAATGGGGTAAGAATGCGAGATCGTATCCCCTTCAAACGCCATCACCGGTAACTCTACGATTTCATATTCCGGCTGCGGAAACTCATCGACGGTAAGCGGCGCGGTGATCCCGTTCATGGTCCATGATGCATTGCGGCGATACGTACCGGGAGTTTCGGCGAAATTCTTCTTGAACGATCGGGTGAACGTTTGCTGCGAATCGTACGAGTAGTACAACGAAATATCGAGGATAGGCATATTGGTCAGACGCAACGCGATAGCGGCCATCGTGAGACGGCGGTCACGAATGTATTTACCTAGTGCGTAACCCGTTTTACTTTTAAACAAACGCTGAAGATACCATGGTGAATAGCCGGTTTTTTTTGAGGCTTTTTCCATGGTCAGACGATCACTTAAGTTGACTTCGATCCAGTAGAGTAACTCTTTGATCAAATCGTCATGAAAATCAGGTTTTTGTTCGCTCTGCAAAATGAACTCCCTGTGCTGCAATAAAGTCGCGTGATTAGGACGCGACAGATTTTGAAATCATATGCACTACAATGGCATCCGCGCTCTGGCTAACGTTTTTTAGACATCAGAGGTTTCCTCACATACCGTTCGGCAGGCGTAAAGCTCATTTTCGATGGCGCGGTTAAGATTGTATTCTGCACAGTCTGCGCTCAGCCCGAGCGTTTCCAGGCGTGACATGGCATCCATGCTGCTTTACACAGATAAGCCACAGGAGTAACCGAAGAAAAGTAGATAGCTGAGGATAATGCCAAGACTTGAACGGATGTTCAAGTTATTTGAGAACGCTCATTCACCTGTGAATTTATATAGGTAAATGACTTGCAATCTCCTGCAAAAGCATACCCGCCGAGGCAGGCAGAAAAGTGAATATGAGAAATATTATCTGGCGGAACAGGTAAAACTGGAGGCCATTTTCGTGTCACCCTGTCCGTTGTATCGTGGGAATAACGGATAATCACACAACGGCATTTCGCGCCCGGCAGTTGCTTTGTTTGTATCAATCATCACTTGCTGACCCGGATCTATCCCATGAACAACCCATTTATCCAGGGTTCCTAATGAATCCCAACTCACCCGATATGTCCCGCTGCTGTGCGTGAAACCCGGTGCCAGGTAGAAACGGGCAAACTGATGAAGTTCTTGCTCACCAAATTCAGCTTTCAGCTTCTCGTAATACGCTACGGTGTTTCCCGGCGGAACAGCCATATCCGCCGTGCCATGCATCAGTAAAAGTTTGCCTCCATGCTGCACAAAAGTGTGAATATCGGCACTATCATTATCGATTTGTGCCGCCAGTTCTTTCAGCCTCGTCTCATGGGCTGCGGGATTAAACTGAAGAGAGTCGTAATTTGCATCTCGCATCACTTCGTAGCGGACAGCTTGATCGCCCATCATGTAAGGGAATGAAATAATGATATTACTGGCTTCTGGTTTTGGCTTGTTTGCACCGGAACCAAAAACACTGACTAACGCAGAAGCGTCTGCACCACGTAAAATTGGCCATGGGGCAAAGTGATCGCCAGTTAGCAGGTTGACACCCAGAGGCACCGGTTTATTAAGCATCTGGACCAGCGCGATTTGCGTATCTGAAAGGCAGTTGGCGCCTATATCTTTCCCATCCGGGCAGCGCAGATGAGCCAGTTTAAATGTCGAACTGCAGGCATCCGGATTGGCGACTACACCATCAGCCAGACCATCCAGTTTGTCACAGGCACCGGTAACGGCATTGGCAATCAGTGCGGCTTTGGCCGGCGAAATCCACGCGCCCGGCGTGTTGTAGATTGCCTTCCCGATACTGATCCCGGCCATGTGCAGTTCAACGACGTTATACACCGGATGAATGGCAATCGCGCCGTCATAGTCAAGCGGGAAGCGCTGGATCGCCGCAAGCGCTTCGTGGCCGCCTTGCGAATTACCCTGAAAATACATGTGAGCAGGTTTTCGACCATAAGCCTGTTGGATCAAGGCAACGGCCACATCGTGTGTTTTCTTGATTTGCGCACCGGCAAAGTTATCCCAGGCTTCCCCGTTAAGGGTAAAGGAAGCATCGGATACTCCGCCCTGATGGCCTGAATCACTGCCAAACGTGGCATAACCTTGCTTTATTGCGCCGGGTGTTGCTGCCGGCGCCAGACGTGCTGTATCAGCGTCTTTAATCGCACCGTCAAAACCACTGCCACCCAGTTGCAGGGCTTTACCATTCCAGTCAAGCGGCAGGTAAAGCTGAAAATTAATATCGGGCGCGTTGAGATCGACGGGCCTGATCTGCCCTTCAATCTTGCAATGTTGATTACCCGGATGGCCCGCCATTGCCACTGTGGTGACCCGCGCCCCCCTTGTCGGAAGCCCGATTGCGTCTGCATTGATATGCACATTTTTTAAGGCGACGCACTGTGCTTCGGTGAGGCCTTTTTCAGGGGCAGCTAAAACAGTAGCGGTGAACAGCATAAGCAAGCAGAGGCAGAAGGGAGCTTTCATCAGACAACGTTCATTCCGGCGGCTAAGTAGCGGCAGTTTGTCATTAAATGACCTGTTAAAGAAGTCTTTTGACTATTCAGTGTTTAAAAAAATGGTCACAATATGCATTAATTATATATCTGATGAATATTAATCTCTCGCAAAATTATCGACATCATTGAGTTTATAAACATATTAATAATGAATATCTTAAAATAAAGCAAGGCAGGGTAATATTAAAAATGCGCAGTGATGGGTATTTATTTGCCTGTTATGGATGTTAAGCGTATATTCGCGTTTGCCTGAATTTAAAATGACGGCCTATATACATAATCATCTATTTTAAAAAGGAATTTATATGAAAAACTTATTTAAGTTAGCTCTTCTCGCTGCGGTAGTTACGACACTTTCAGGCTGTACCGGTAGCGTTTTTAATAAAGAGAAAAATTGTGACTATACTTATTTGCTGCACCCTGCGATTTCAATTTCTAAAATGATCGGGGGTTGTGGTCCGGCAGAGAAATAAGTAGCGAGTTTTGTCATGCCGGACCTCAGTGTCCGGCATTTGCTATTCTGCAACGCCTGAATTCATAATCTTTACCGTTTCCCCCTTTTTTCATTACCGAGCCATAAGATCATACCAGCCAATTTTAGTTACAACATACATATATTCAGATAAATCAAAACACCAAAAACTTAACCAAAAGTGTCTTCTGTATTTCTTCAGGACGAACGTGTCTTAGATTTATTGACCAGCCTCCATCAGCACGGATAAAAAAATGGCCGCATAAGCGACCATTAACCTCTTTCAGAAATAGAGAATTTACCGCTTACGCCACAGTGTAAGTTCCGCTACGGTATGCTGGAATTTCCTCGCCGTTTCACGGATCACAAACGGAACATCTGCCGGTTGCCTAACCTCTTCAAATCCACTCGCCAGCAAACGTTTCAACGCCTGATGCGTCGTAACAGCTTCACCATTTTCCCGGAACCCGCCCAGCCAGTGCTCTTTCGGTGTAAACTCTTCGAGCCAGGTGTAAGGTGAAGAAAGCATGAGTAAGCCGCCAGAACGAATCATTGGCGTAATATCTGTCAGAAAACGTGCAGGTTCACGCAGTCGATCCAGCAAATTAGCCGCCAGGACCAGATCGTATAATTCCGCCTGCGGCTTCAGGTTACAGGCATCACCCTGCACAAAATTCACCCGCACTGTCTGCTCTGCTGAGATATTGACATCAGCGAGCGAAGCCTGGCAATAATCCACCAGTTCGCCCTCCTCCGGGATTACATACCGACAGGCTTCACCGCGTGCCAGAGCCAGAGCGACATCAATAAATCGCGCGGAATAATCCATTCCAACCACAGAGTCGAAATGACGTGCAAGTTCAAAACTGGCACGTCCCGTAGCACACCCGATATCCAGCGCCCTGCCACGATTAACTGTATTTTCAACTGCAATATCAACCAGTTGAACTGCATAATTCGTTACGTCGAAATGACGCGGACCGTACTGGAAATCAAGATACTGCGCCACCAGCCCGTCAGTTTCATAAGGATTCACTTTCACCACTTCCTGATGGCTGGAAATCACATAGCGGAAACCGGCATGCTGGAAAAAGTGGCGACGAAAAGCATAACGCGAAGATTTTAGCGCTTCATTGCCCGTTGAAATCCAGCTTCCGCCTTTGATCATGGAATGTTTACCATCGAATGTTGGCGTCGAAAAATCATCATATAAAGGATGAACACGAAAGCCGTCAAATCCACTGATCGGCGTAGACGCCCATTGCCAGACATTCCCCACAACATCATAAAAATCACCTTGTTCGAAATGATCAACCGGACAGGATGATGCCCACCATGCGAGGTTGATATTTCCCGGTGCTGTTTCCCAGTCTGGCTGATCACCCTGCACCTGATTACGCAGAATCATCCATTCAGCTTCAGTCGGCAACTGTACTGATTCACCGGTCTGCGCCGCTTTCCAGCGACAGAATGCTGCCGCTTCCAGTTGATTAACTTCAGCAGGCCAGTCCCATGGCATCGGTACTTCTTCAGTCATCAGGCGAAGTTTCAGCCGTTCAGGTTCGCGGGGCGAACCCACCCAGAAAGTGGGCATTTCAGCCCGCGCAAAATCCCGCCAGCCAAGCCCTTCCTCATCCCACCACTGGGCATCGTGATAGCCGTCCGCCTGTATAAAAGTATAAAATTCAGCGTTACTGACCAGCATCTTACTGGCACTAAATGCCTGAATTTTCTGTTGAGATGTGCCGTATTCGTTATCCCAGCCGTAGGTATCATCCTGCTTACCCAACGTGACAATGTCACCTTTCACCGCCAGCATAGTGTTATCAGGTACGCTGTTGCGGTCATGACGGGCGATTCCACACACAGGCCAGTGAGATTGTGGCTTAACCCATTCCACCGGCAACTGACGGATCAATACACTGGATGTTTCCAGATGAATGCGCTCATGTTCAATGCCCATCAGAATCACCCAGGCAGGGCTGTCCCATCCGATGGGTAAACTCAGCGCCATGGTGTCAATAATACCGAGCACTTCTTCACGTACTTTGTCGCGGTATTGACGCAAGTTAACAACAGATGGCCAGTTATAGTTCTGATCGTCGAGATCATCCCAGCTCATTTCATCCACACCGATCGCCAGCATCGCTTCGATGTGTGAATCAACACGTTGAGGAATCAGCCCTGCAGCCATCAGCTTATTAATATAAAAAGTGGCGGTATGACCGAAATAAAAAATCAGCGGGTGGCGAAGCGAAATTGCCTTATTGAAATAGGCTCTTTCATCCGCGAGACAATCAAACAGGCTCTCGTACAGCTCCCAGGTTTGAATGAAATAATCGCGAATTTCCTGACGTTTTTCTTCCGCTGTTCCGGTGCTTAGCAAAATGGTCTGCGTCGGTTCTGGCAACCCGATAGCCTTGTTTTGTGTTGAAAGCATTATTAGTCCTCTGTCTTCTTGCGTTGCCAAATCAATACACAATTGTAGCAGGTCACATCTTTGGCTTATTCCCGGTCTGGTTTTTACCGGCTTTATATTCTCAATCGTCAGACATTAACATAACCTTAAAATCGGGCCTATGCTCGCTATCTCTCCATAAACAACAGCGAACTTTCACGAACATGCAGAGATTCGCCCTCAAAATGATGACGTAAATCGTAGTAATCTGGTGCATCAATGATGCCCTGAATATTGTCAGAAAATGCTTCCAGCGCCTGTTTCATCTGCGGCAGATAATCGTGAGTGTCATAAACACGGTCGATCCCTTCAAGCGAATGATTCATAATTTTGCGCGCAACATCATTCGGCACATTCAGGGAGGATAACTTGGAACGCGCCGTACGGCGTAAATCGCGGGTGGTAAAAGCATCAATCCCCGGCCCCCGTTCCGCGCGTAGCAGGCGGCGTATAACCTGTGTCACCGCACCGCGTGATAACGGCCTTTGTGCATCGAGCGGTGAAGGCACCAGCCAGGGACTGTGTTTCGGACTGGCTGATAGAAGAGCATTGATGCAGGTGATCATTAATGGCGTCAGCGGCAGGCTGTGATCACGGGCCGATTTATTTCGCGTACCCTGTCGCCAGATGCCGATCTGCAAATGAAACTCATCTTTTCTGGCGCGCACCACTTCATCTGGTCGTCGTGCAGTCAGCAGGCACAACCGCAATGCCCAGCGACATTGTTCAGAAATATCCCATAAATCAAGGCCATGCCAGAAAACCCAGATTTCAGCATCGGTTAACGTTCGTTCGCGTGGCGGGGTATTCCGACCGCCGACGTCGCGGCGCTTCATGGTACTTAGTGGCGAATGTGCCAGATATCCCTGGGTTTCTGCCCAGCCAAAAAATTGCTTACAAAGCGCGAATACCCGTTTTGCTTCTGAAACTTTCCCGTCCGCCAGCAGTACATTAAACAAACGGTTCAGTCGTAAACGGGTGATTTTATTCAGAGGCACTTCGCCGATCACTGGCAACACATGTTTCATCAGGGATGAAACAGCAATTTCTGGCCGACGTCGTGTCAGGATCAGTGAAAGCCGGATCCAGATATTGATCACCTGCCCGACCGTCGCATTGCCCTCCTCATCAAAATCATCCAGTTTGGCAAGCGGTGTCATTTTCACATTCTGCAGATAAGCCAAAACATGCTGACCAACATTTCCGGCAGCAAAATCTCCTTCGACTATTGTTACGGATCCGATCTTACTCATCTGCCCAATTCACCTCAAAAATCACAGGCCGGAGTTATAACAAGCCTGAGGATCTTAGGCAAAAGGTTTATGACTCCAGACCTATTAAGTCTGGAGTCACACAGATCACTAATAACGAAAAATAGAGCGATTATGAAGGGGAATTATGGTGAGCCAGCCGTTGTGTGTTGTTCATAAAATCGACAGACATAATGATATAACGCATATTTTTTACTCATATCTTCGTTATACGTTATGGATTGGCGAAAAAATCGACGTTTTCACCCGTATGCATTCGCCCTAATAACGATTGTCGTCATAAATAACGTCATGTTTCCCTAAAGAAAATTTTGCTTATGCCGAAATGTTAATAGTTAAGGATCCTTAATCTCACTTAAACCGCAGTCTGGCCATGGAAATGTCACTATGCGCAATAATCAGCCAATATCACAACGGGAATATCAATACCCTGACGACGCAACATTGATGTCAACGACAGATGCCGAAAGCCGTATTACCTACGCCAACGATGCATTTATAGAAGTTAGCGGTTTTGCCAGTGAAGATATTATCGGGCAGCCTCACAATGTTGTGCGCGCCTCCTTCGGCATTCAAAGATATGTGGGCTACATTACAACAGGGTTTCCCCTGGACAGCACTGGTGAAAAACCGCCGCAGCAATGGCGATCATTATTGGGTTCGTGCCAACGTCGTACCGATCATTCGTGGTGGTAAAACCAAAGGTTACCTTTCTGTCCGCACCAAACCGACTACTGCAGAGATTAATGCGACCCAGGCGCTTTATGACAAAATGAATCGCGGCGAACTGAACAACCGCCGCTTGCATCGGGGGTTGTTGATCCGTACCGGCATTACCCGCAGTTTTTCTATTTTAAAAACACTTTCTGTGCGCTGGCGGATCCGCAGCGGTTTGCTGGTTTTACTCGTCCTTAACTCACTCGTCATTTCTGCGCTGACTACCCTGCCCGTGATACAGATGAATACCGCATTGGCACTCAATGCATTTTTCATTCTGTTGCTGAATTTCTGGATGGAATGGCAGATTACCCGCCCGGTCGAACAGCTTTGCAGTCAGACCTTGCGTGTTGCCAGCGGCGCGAGTCATACGATCACGCCAATGGAGCGGGTCGATGAAATTGGTATGACGTTACGATCTGTTGGCCAGCTCGGATTGATTTGCCGTTGGATGGTGGATGATGTCAACGACCAGGCGCACAAAGTCCGCACGGCCAGTGAGTCACTGGCGAATGGTAATGAAGCCCTGAGTCAACGTACTGAACAAACTGCCGCTAACGTTGGACAAACTGCTGCAGCAATGAATGAGATGAGCACGACAGTTGAAAGCAACACACAGACGGCAGCCGAAGCCGACAAACTTTCACTGATAGCAAGTGCGGCGGCAGAAAAAGGCAGCAATGCTATGCAGGAAGTTGTCGGCACTATGCAGGAAATCACCGGCAGTTCGCGACAAATTGCCACCATCACCAATGTTATTGATGGCATCGCTTTCCAGACGAACATTCTGGCGCTCAATGCCGCTGTTGAAGCGGCTCGCGCGGGTGAACAAGGCAAAGGCTTCGCCGTGGTTGCCGGAGAAGTGCGCAGCCTGGCGCAACGAAGTGCCAGCGCAGCCAGCGAAATCAAACGCCTGATCGACAGCAGTGTGGAAACGGTAGTGTCGGGATCGAAGCAGGTTGATCAGGCAGGGAAAACGATGGCCGACATCGTCTCTCAGGTGCGAAATGTGACGTCACTGATCGGGCAAATCCGAAGTGCCACTGGCGAACAAAATCAGGGATTACTGGATATTGCTAAAGCCATTGAAGAACTGGACCGCATCACACATCAAAATTCAATTCAGGTTCAGGAAGGTGCCAATGCTTCTTCAGGTCTGAAGCAACAGGCCGACCGTCTGGTTGAAGCCGTGGGGGTGTTCCGGTAACGTTATTGAGTAAAATAGAGGCGGCTAATCACCGCATCTATTTCAATAAGCTATGTCATTACAACGATCTGATTACACTGTTGCCAATCTGAAAGCTGATACTGAGCGGGTCAGATGAAGAACCTGTTCTTCCAGCGAGGCCGCTGCGGCAGCTGATTCCTGAACCAGCGCTGCGTTTTGTTGCGTCACGCCATCAATTTCTGTCACCGCCTGTTCAATCTGGCTAATCCCGCGGCTTTGTTCATCAGAGGCTATCGAGATATGTTCCATTAATATATTAATCTGAGTGACAGAGGAAATGATCGCTGAAATGGAATCGCCGGTGCGCGAGACCTCATCCGAACCTTCGCGAATATTCGCCACCGATTCAGAAATCAGACTTTCGATTTCTTTTGCTGCCATGGCGCTGCGCTGCGCCAGACTGCGCACTTCACTGGCCACCACTGCAAATCCACGCCCCTGCTCACCCGCGCGTGCCGCTTCAACAGCGGCATTGAGCGCCAGAATGTTTGTCTGGAAAGCGATACTATTGATCACACCTGTAATATCTTCGATTTTTTTCGAACTGCTGTTAATACGCCCCATCGTACCAATCACGTCCTGAGCGACTTTCTCGCCTGCGCGCGCGTTTTGGACAGCTTCACGTGTCAGACTGCTTGCCCGGGAGACATTTTCGGTATTTTGTTTTACCGTCGCACCAAGTTCTTCCATGCTGGCGGCGGTTTGTGTCAGCGCAGCGGCCTGTTGTTCAGTGCGGGAAGCCAGATCAATATTACCTGCGGAGATTTCCTGCGATGCATGCGCCACGGTATGGCTGGTGTCGCGTACCTGCCTTATAATTCTGGTCAGCGACTGGCGCATATGTTCTATCGACTGCATCAACTCTTCAATCTCACTGCGGGATTTGGCTTTCACCGGTACTGGCGTATCGAGATAACCTTCAGCAATCTGACGGCAGTGATCGCGAGAACTCAGCAGCGGTAGCAGAACAAAGCGCTTCATTAACACCAGAACACTGATAATGATGATCAGAAATAACAAACCAAAACCGACCGTCAAACCGATACCAAATTTGAAATGACTTTGTGCAACATTATTAAGATTTTTTGCGTACTGTTCATGGAGGGCCAACACTTTATCCAACACGATTTCATACTGACGATCGAGTTTCACCACCGCAGGGATCCGGGCTTTGAACGCTACCTGATCACCGGACTTTGCAGCGTCAATCAAGGGCTGGATACCGTTCTGGCGATAGTCCTGGTACGTATTGCGGTATTCATCGGCCAGTTCACTTTCACCAGGCAATTTCGGCACATCAAGATACGTCTGAAACGCCGCATCGGCTTTACCGATGACCTCAGTGACTCTGTCCAGAGCAGATTTTGACTGCTGACCGTCTCCATTTTCAATTTCTTTCATATATTCCATCACGCGAACACGCGAGGTTCGGCTGTGGTTAATGGGGTCGATAATAGAAAGCACCACACGGATTTCCTTGTTCACATCATCCAGTGAATGATTACTCCGGATGAGCAGCCAAACATTCGAAAGCATACTGGTGAAAAAGAGTGCGAAAAGAATAACAAGAACAAGTAAAGACGACTTTTTAAGCGACATCGGGAGATTCTCAAAATAAAGCGGGAATCTGTTTATCGGCATTCCTGTTCAAATGTTTAATATTTCCAGCGCACTATCTGCAATTTGTGGCACGATGATCGATCGTAGGAGAAATTTCCGAACATGTTTAAAGACGTTTACTGCAGTCAAAACACCTGTGAGTAATCTGAGTGTTTCCCAAAAAAATTATTGCTAACACTTATATTAAAGATATGAATATGACCTCATGCAGGATACTTACCCCCCTGCTTATCGTTATTAATACAACTAACCCCACTAAAAATGAAAAAATTTTCATGGAACTATTTTTGAAAATTAATTGTAAACATTACCACCGTGAATACTATTATTGTTTTTATAGAGAAATGATTATGAATTAAATACGATACTGAGTTAAGTTGAATGGTTTTAATGAAGCAATTTAAAAGAATAGTTAATTTATTTTTTGTCACTTTTCACTTGAATCTGCATACCCTCATAAAATTTTACTTAAGTCACACCCGCATTCTATAAGGCCTGCTGAAAGTTTGGATAAAACTCCTATATATCAATGAACATAAGCGAATATGTCACGCCGCACCAATAGAAATGTTTTGTTACACCATTTAAATGTCAATGCTGCGTAATATTTACCTAAAATGTCACCACAGGTATTTACCTGCAATATTATTTTCAGAAAAATTCAAAACACACTGCGAAATGTTTCTCATAAATATTTTGAATCGCTTGTGACCCTGAATTATTCCGACGTTTTCCTCGGAAAAGGATGTAGTTTTGGCAGGGTTGCCAATATCATATTTTAAGAATCATTGGCAGCGTTTATCACTCTATAAGTAAGGGATAAGCATGTCTAATAGCTTCCAGAATGAAATTCCGAAAACGCGCGTTAACATAAAACTTGATCTACACACTGGCGGCGCACAGAAGAAAGTCGAATTACCGTTAAAATTGATGGTAATGGGTGATTACAGTAATGGAAAAGAGAACCGTCCGTTATCTGAACGCGAAAAAGTTAACATTAATAAGAATAACTTTAACAGCGTACTGGCTGAATTCAGCCCTTCACTGAACCTGACTGTGGAAAATACGCTAACAGGTGATCGCAGCGAAGAAAATATCTCTCTCAATTTCAATGAAATGAAAGATTTTGAGCCAGAACAGGTTGCCCGTCAGATCCCCCAACTGCGCGCGATGCTGGCAATGCGTAACTTATTACGTGACCTCAAATCCAATCTGCTCGACAACGTCACCTTCCGTAAAGAGCTCGAAGCCATTCTAAAAGATCCTGCGCTGAGCAATGAACTGCGCACTGAACTTAATGCCCTGGCGCCAAAGGCGTAATTGCCTCCACTTAATGGATTAATGCGAGATAATGCTCATGTCAGTCAACACTGAAAACTCTTCTTCCAGCCAGACAACGGTTCTGGATCGCCCTGAAGCCGGTACGGTATACGCTTCCCTGTTTGATAAAATCAACCTGACGCCTGTGTCCTCACTGGGTGATCTGAACGATTTTCAGGATACGTCTGCGCTGGCAGATGTTACCGCTGATCAGCGTGTCACTGCCGCTGTACAGGTCTTCCTTGAGCGCCTGAAGTTGTCAGGCCAAACCGTTGAACGGCTGGACAAAACCCTGCTCGATCATCATATCGCCGAACTCGACAGCCAGATCAGCCGTCAGTTAGATGTGGTCATGCATCACCCGGAATTTCAGCGTATTGAATCCGGCTGGCGTGGCCTGAAGTTCCTGGTTGATCGTACTGATTTCCGCCAGAACGTAAAAATCGAAGTGCTGGATGTATCTAAAGACGACCTGCGTCAGGACTTCGAAGATTGTCCTGAGATCATCCAGAGCGGCCTGTACCGTCATACCTACATTCAGGAATATGACACACCGGGCGGCGAGCCAATCGGTTCTGTGATTTCCAACTACGAGTTTGACGCGTCGGCGCAAGATGTCGCCCTGCTGCGTAACATTTCTAAAGTATCTGCCGCTGCGCATATGCCATTCGTCGGTGCGGTCGGCCCTAAATTCTTCCTGAAAGATTCCATGGAAGAAGTGGCGGCGATTAAAGATATCGGCAACTACTTTGACCGTGCGGAATACATCAAGTGGAAATCCTTCCGCGATTCTGACGATTCCCGCTATATCGGTCTGACCATGCCGCGCGTACTCGGTCGCCTGCCGTATGGTCCGGATACCGTTCCTGTTCGCAGCTTCAACTACGTTGAAGAAGTGAAAGGTCCGGATCACGAGAAATATCTTTGGACAAACGCGGCGTTCGCCTTTGCGGCCAACATGGTGAAAAGCTTCATCAAAAATGGCTGGTGTGTGCAAATCCGCGGCCCGCAGGCGGGCGGTGCAGTGACTGATCTGCCGATCCATCTGTACGATCTCGGCACCGGCAATCAGGTGAAAATCCCGTCAGAAGTGATGATCCCTGAAACCCGCGAATTTGAATTTGCCAATCTGGGCTTTATCCCGCTGTCTTACTACAAAAACCGCGATTATTCCTGCTTCTTCTCCGCCAACTCCGCACAGAAACCGGCGCTGTATGACACTGCTGATGCCACAGCAAACAGCCGCATCAATGCGCGTCTGCCGTACATCTTCCTGCTGTCACGCATCGCGCATTATCTGAAGCTAATTCAGCGTGAAAATATCGGTACCACCAAAGATCGCCGTCTGCTGGAACTGGAACTGAACACCTGGATCCGTACGCTGGTCACTGAAATGACTGACCCGGGCGACGACCTGCAAGCCTCTCACCCGCTGCGTGACGCCAAAGTGACCGTCGAAGATATCGAAGACAACCCTGGCTTCTTCCGTGTGAAACTCTACGCCGTGCCGCACTTCCAGGTGGAAGGTATGGACGTGAATCTTTCACTGGTTTCTCAGATGCCTAAAGCTAAGGCATAAGCGGAGAAACGATGAAAATTTATCGCCCATTATGGAGCGACGGGGCCTTTTTGGCCCCGCAACAGTTCCAGCAACAAGCCCGTTGGGATGCTTTTGTGTCTGACAGGGTTGCTCATATGGCTCTGGCAAATCCCTGGGGAGTGATTGATGCAACATTCGACATCGGCTCATTAGCCCTTTCCAGGTTGAATGCTTTACGCCTGAAGGTTCGTTTTCCTGATGGGACGCTGATTGATACCGAGCTGGCGGATAATTTGCCTCCAGCTTGCGATTTATCTGCAATTTCTGACCGGGACAGCGTTGATGTCGTGCTGGCATTACCTCTGCTTTCAGCCAATGGCGGCAATCTGGATGACGGTCAGGACAGTGAACGTCCACGTCGTTGGCAGCAGGAATGGGTCACCGTGCAGGAGTTATCAGGGCATGAACGGACAGAACTGGCTATTCAGCGTTATGCGATAACGCTCCGTTTTGCCCATCAGGAAAACAGCGCGTATCTGACCTGCCCTGTTGTACGTCTTGTGCGTAATGCACAAGGCCAATGGACACCGGATGCAGAGTTCATTCCGCCAATGCTCTCGTTGTCGTCCTCTCCGGCAGTCCTGACGGAACTCGGTGATTTAATTCACCGCCTTCAGGCCCGCCGTCGACGCCTGATGGCGATGCGCCGCGAAAGCAATGAGCGAATGGCCGACTTTGCAGTAGCCGACGTATCGTTGTTCTGGTTACTGAACGCACTGAACAGTGCCGAACCTGTGCTGATGGAGCTTTATCAGTCCCCTGCCCGCCATCCTGAACTGTTCTATCGTGAACTGGTGCGTCTGGCGGGCAGTCTGCTGACGTTTTCCCTCGAGCATAAGGCAGAAGATATTCCTCTGTATCAGCATAATGCGCCGGAAAACGTTTTCCCTCCGCTGTTTACCCTGCTGGATGCCCTGCTCGAAGCCAGTCTGCCATCACGTATGGTCGCGATTGAACTGACGCATGAAGGCCAGTTCTGGACCGGATCGCTGCATGATTCCCGTCTGCGCGACGGCGCTGATTTCTATCTTTCCGTGCGCTCATCCATTCCAAACCACCTGCTGCAAACTCAGTTCCCGCTGCTCTGCAAAGCAGGGAGTTTTGAGGATGTTTCTGACGTGGTCAACGTGGCATTGAATGGTGTCGTAATGAGGGCGCTGTCTCATGTACCGGCCGCTATCCCGTTGCGCCTTGAAAACCAATATTTTGCATTGGACCTGAACAGTGCTGCCGCCCAGGCAATGCTGGATGCTGGAAACTGCGCTTTCTATACCCCAGGTTCACTGGGTGAAATCAAACTTGAACTATTTGCGGTGTTGCGCTCATGAGCAAGATAAATGGATCAATTGTTGATGAAGTTTTTTATCCCTGCTGGTTGATGGTCAGCCAGTTGCGTAACGGCCAGAAAATCGAAGATGGTGAGGCTCTTTACCGCCGCGCCTGCGACTGGATTGATGGCGCGAGAGAATCCTTATCACGCGCAGGATTCAGCGAATCTAGTTGCGACCACATGCTTTATACGCAATGTGCCTTATTAGATGAAAGTGTACTTAACCGCCAGGAACCCGATAGCGGAAACACCAAATGGCTTAAAGACCCACTTCAGGCACGCTACTTCAATACTCTGAATGCCGGGGAAGAGTTATGGGAACGTATTCGCAATGTGCTCCATGAACCTGCTCCTGATATTGCGGTGCTCACCTGCTTTTACCGTGCGCTGACGTTGGGTTTCTCTGGCCGTTATCGCGAACAAGGGGATGAGCGCAGAGAAGATGTGGTTCGCAAGCTAAATCAGTTAGTGCCGCCTTTCGCCTCGGCTCAGGAAATGCCCATTGTTTCACGTTCGCTGCGATTGCGCTCCGGACGCAGAACCTACTGGTTTTCATGGGTTGCAGGCATCGTGATTCTGATTGCGCTCTGGTTCGTCCTAAATACGCAATTGACACGTATGGTCTCTCAGTTGACAGGGAACCACTGACGGATGCGCGGATTAACACAGCTAATACTGCTGCTTCTGGCGACCTGTTTGTCCTTATGGCTGATTCTCGGCTTCTGGCCGCTCGGCACAGGAAGCCGTATGGCACTGAGCATGCTGGTGGTCATCATTAGTGGTGCTACGGGCTATATTCAGTGGCGTAAAAATCACCGTAATGAAATTGCACATGCACATATTTCGGACGCTGTTCTTCCGCCTGAGGATTTTCAGGGCGCTGTTGTGCTGGTTTGTGGCGACAGTGCTCCGCTGTTCTCCGACTCGGTCCCTTTCCGTGAAACAGGTCAGGGCTGGTATCTGCCGGTCACTTTTCCAGAGCACTTGCCTTTGTTGGCAAAGCATCTCGCGGCAGAACGCCCGGCGCTAATCGCCCAGATCTCCATTCTTCTGGCCATAGTCCCCGAGCAACATCAGAATAAGGACGACTTCGCACAAAAACTCCATGTCTGGCACCGTGCCATTGTGCAATGCAAAAACTGGCTGGCTGGAATTCCCCCCGTCTGGGTCAGCACCTGGCTATCTCCGCCTGTGGTAACAGACACCCTGGCTGAGCGGTGGTTTACCATCATTCCGGGAAATAAGAACGTTCAGGTTCATGAAGCAGGGGCAGGCGTCATACCGCTGATGGATTGGAGCCAGCAACTGGATATCAGAAACACTCAGGAAAGGTTGAGCACGGTCTTCTGGATAGAAAGCCTGCTGCCCTGGCTTGAAACTCACGTCAGCAGCATTCTGACGCGTCAGCAAAGCGATGTCCCCTCGCTGACCCCTTGCGCATGGGGTGCTTGTTTTACGCCCGTCGCCGGGAGTCTGGACAATCTGTGGCAAGCGCACATAGGTGACGTGACTACGCTAACCCCCGGCGTTGTCCATTCACAAGAATGCCTGCCATTGCCGGAGGTGTTGCTGCCCTATCTGCCGCAACGTCATGGCGTTTCCCGGCTGATGCAAGCCTGTCAGTTGGCAGGGCTGCTATGTGGTGTTTTCCTGCTCTTCGCCCTGCTGGCGTCTTTTGTAAATAACCAGCGTCTGGTGCAAAGCGTGGGTGACCATCTCGCCCTGTATAACCGTCTCACCGGCACACCCTCCTCGCCAAAGCTCATTGCTCAGCAACAATTACGCACCGACGCCGGTTTACTGGATGGTTGGCTGCGCAGCGGAGCACCAATGCGTATGTCATTGGGCTTATATCAGGGGATGCGGTTGGTCGCACCACTGGAGACCGCCATCAATAGCTGGACTCCCCCCCCTCCGCCTCCGCCGGTGATCAATCAAATTGTTCAGGGGCCGAAAACGATCCGGCTAGATTCCCTGTCACTTTTTGACGTGGGTAAATCCGAACTTAAAACAAGCTCCACCAAAGTGCTGATCAACGCGCTGGTTGGGATCAAAGCCAAACCGGGCTGGCTGATAGTGGTAGCGGGTCACACTGATGACACAGGTGATGATAAATCCAATCAAATGTTATCACTCAGACGTGCAGAGTCAGTACGCAACTGGATGCGTGATACCGGCGACGTGTCCGAAAGCTGCTTTGCCGTACAGGGCTACGGCGCAACACGCCCTGTTGCAACAAACGATACCCCGGAAGGCCGTGCGGCTAACCGTCGTGTCGAAATCAGTCTGGTGCCACAGGCAGATGCCTGCAAAGCATCAGCAACCCCAAGTTCATCAAATGATTGATGAATGTTTACCTTAGAAATGGAGAACTACCCATGGCAATTCCTGTTTATCTGTGGCTGAAAGACGACGGCGGTGCGGACATTAAAGGCTCCGTAGACGTTAAAGATCGCGAAGGCAGCATCGAAGTGGTTGCACAGGATCACAACCTGTATATCCCGACCGATAACAACACCGGCAAACTGACGGGTACTCGTATTCACACCCCGTTCCTGTTTACCAAAGAAATCGATTCCTCCAGCCCGTACCTGTACAAAGCGGTGACCACTGGCCAGACCCTGAAATCTGCTGAGTTCAAATGGTATCGCATCAATGACGCGGGCCAGGAAGTGGAGTATTTCAACACTAAACTGGAAAACGTCAAGCTGGTAAAAGTCGCGCCAAAAATGCACGACATCAAAGATCCGGCTAAAGAGAAACACAACCACCTCGAAGCTATCGAGTTGCGTTACGAAAAAATCACCTGGACCTACAAAGACGGCAACATCATTCATTCCGATTCCTGGAACGAACGTACTACCGCGTAAGACCTTATCAGCAGACGGTTCACCGTCTGCTGTTTTTGTTTCCTGAGCCGCTGCCTGGCGGTTGAGCAAACAAAAACACCACCGGACATCGACCTTATGGGCCTGGGTTTCCTGCAACGGAAAAGGCTAAGGGCGGTAGCGTACCTAAAAAAGGAATTTAGCATGGAACATCAGTCAGCTGTCTTACTTCGCCGCTTAAATCCGTACTGCGCGAAAGCGCTGGAAGCCGCCGCGACGCTCTGCCAGACCCGCGCCCACAATGAAATTACCGTTGAGCACTGGCTGCTCAAACTGCTGGAACTGGGCGAAGGCGACATCACCGTGCTGGCCCGCCGCTATGAATGGGATATGGATGCGCTGTGGCAAAGCCTGCTGGCACATCTCGATGCCCTGCCGCGTTCAGTACATTCGCGTCCTCAACTTTCTCAGGATTTGCAATCGCTGATGAAAGCGGGCTGGCTGGCGGCATCACTGCAGGATGACAACCAGAGCATCCGCAGTGTCAATTTGCTGGAGGCGCTGATGGCGCAACCGCGTCTGCTGCGCTGCGAAGGGTTATGGCCGCTGTTCAGCCTGAGCGAAGAACATATCCGTCGCCTCAAGCCCGTGCTGGATGCCTTGTCCGAAGAGCGCCCGGAGTTGCAACAACAGGAAAGCCTTAGCCGCACACCTTCCGCGCTTTCTGAAAACTCAGCGACACAAAAAGCAGAGTCTGGTGTTACCGGCCAGTCGTTAAGCGAAGCGCTGCAGGCCGCGCTGGATAAATTCACGCTGGATGTCACGGCAAAAGCCAAAGCGGGTCAGATTGATCCGGTGTTTGGCCGCGACAATGAAATCCGTCAGATGGTGGATATTCTCTCCCGTCGTCGTAAAAACAACCCGATTCTGGTCGGTGAACCGGGCGTCGGTAAAACCGCGCTGGTGGAAGGTCTTGCACTGCGCATCAGTGAAGGCAACGTGCCGGACAGCCTGAAAACTGTCAGCCTGCGCACCTTAGACCTCGGTCTGTTGCAGGCCGGTGCCGGTGTGAAAGGTGAGTTTGAGCAGCGTCTGAAAAATGTTATCGATGCCGTACAGCAATCGCCGACGCCGGTGCTGCTGTTCATCGACGAGGCGCACACTATTATTGGCGCGGGCAATCAGGCCGGTGGCGCGGACGCCGCTAACCTGCTGAAACCGGCCCTGGCCCGTGGCGAACTGCGCACCATTGCTGCGACAACATGGAGCGAGTACAAACAATATTTTGAGCGCGATGCCGCCCTTGAACGCCGCTTCCAGATCGTTAAGGTCGATGAGCCGGACGACGAGATGGCGTGCCTGATGTTACGCGGTCTGAAATCCCGTTACGCACAACACCACGGCGTACACATCACCGACAAAGCGGTAAAAGCCGCCGTCAGCCTTTCGCGACGTTATATCACCGGTCGTCAGTTGCCGGACAAAGCCGTCGACCTGTTAGATACCGCTTCTGCCCGTGTACGCATGAGTCTGGATACGCTGCCGGAAGATCTGACCCGTCTGAAGGCGCAAATCACCGCGCTGGAAATGGAAGAGCAGGCACTGCTGGAAGACATCGCGCTGGGCAGCCAGAGCCACTGCGAACGTCTGGAGAAAATTGGCGAACTTGACCGCGAACTCAATGCCCAGCTTTCCGCTCTCGAAGCGCAGTACGAAGCCGAAAAAGCCCTGACGCATAAGCTGCTGGAAATCCGTCAGGACATCAGCCGTCAGGAAGATATTCACGCGCTGCAGCAAGAACTGGCCCAGTTGCAGGGCAGCGCCCCGCTGCTGTCTCTTGACGTGGACGTCCGCACCGTTGCGACAGTCATTGCCGACTGGACCGGCGTGCCGCTGACCAGCCTGCTGAAAGATGAGCAGACCGATTTACTGCAACTGGAAAATCACCTGAACAAACGGGTCGTCGGACAGGATCATGCCCTGACCGACATGGCACAACGTCTGCGCGCCGCCAAAACCGGTCTGACGTCCGAGAACGGCCCGCTGGGCGTATTCCTGCTGGTCGGTCCGAGCGGCGTGGGTAAAACGGAGACTGCACTTTCCCTTGCTGACTGCCTGTTCGGCGGCGAAAAATCCCTTATCACCATTAACCTCAGCGAATACCAGGAAGCGCATACCGTATCCCAGCTGAAAGGCTCACCTCCGGGCTACGTCGGTTATGGTCAGGGCGGTATTCTCACCGAAGCCGTGCGTAAACGTCCGTACAGCGTCGTCCTGCTCGATGAAGTGGAAAAAGCCCACCGTGATGTCATCAACCTGTTCTATCAGGTGTTCGACCGCGGCTTTATGCGCGACGGCGAAGGACGTGAAATCGACTTCCGCAATACCGTGATCCTGATGACCGCCAATCTCGGCAGCGACCACCTGATGCAACTGCTGGATGAACAGCCGGAAACCACTGACAGCGATTTACAGGAACTGCTGCGCCCGATCCTGCGCGATCATTTCCAGCCCGCCCTGCTCGCCCGCTTCCAGACACTGATTTATCGTCCGCTGAACGCCGTCGCACTGCGCACTATCGTTGAGATGAAACTGGCACAAGTCGCGAAACGTCTGAACAAGCACTATGGCCTGACCTGCTCCATCGAAGAAAGTCTGTACGACACGCTGGTCGCTGCCTGCCTGCTGCCGGATACCGGTGCGCGCAACATCGACAGCCTGCTCAATCAGCAAATCCTGCCGGTACTGAGCCAGCAACTGTTGCAACGCATGGCATCGCAACAACGCACCACGGCGCTGGCACTGGGCTGGGATGAGGACGAAGGGATCACGCTGGAATTTGACGATGCTGCCGCAGAATAAAGATCGGTAATGGAGCGCCGGGTAATCCGGCGTAAAATAGTTTCCAGATTCTCAATGGGGAAAATCATTATGGAAGGTGCAAAAGAGATTGCACGCGACATGCTTGATGCTATCAATGTAGATAGCGATGGATTTTGGGGTGCTGTTGGAAAAGATTTTACTTCGCTGCCCGTAACTTTTGTTATTTAGGCATTATGAACATAATAAGAATTGTAGTCACTTTTATTTATAAAATTGCCGGCGCGATAGGTTCAACAATGGTTATTTCCGGAGCGATTCTTTGTGCATGATTTTTCTTTATTTCCGATGGCGAATATAGTTTTTCTGGGGTGAATGTTCTATTTTATTAATTACCATTGGATATTTAATCTACTGATATGCATTCCCCAACCTTCACCAAAGGTGGGATAACTACTACTAACCACACATGAAAAACTCATGTTTTATTGAATCCCAAGACAATCATAAAAATAGTAATTAAATTAGATTACCGTTAATACATGAGTAACACTTTTGAATCGAGTGAAAGTGAATATAAAAAACTTCTTCCTCATAATTATTCCCCGACTCGTTACGGGAATTGGCATGACGCTAGGTTTAGTAAGTACATACGATTTTAATTTCTATTAAGGAGATACCTATGTCGGAAGGAGAGGGAAAGCTTAGGATAATGACACCAGGAGAAATCGCATTAGCTCAGAGCTTATACAGCAACCAAATAAATTACTCAAGCGTTTGGATCCATTGTGACAGCTATCTTCCTTTCGGTTTACAGTCAAAAAACGTGGCGATGACACCAAATGGTGAAATCTATTTTCGCGAAGGTTATTACTTACCTGATTTTTCAGCCAAAAATGTAAGTATAGACAGCAAACATGTTTATCTTCATGAATTATGTCATGTCTGGCAGTACCAACATGGCATGATGGTTAAGATATGTGGATTATTCAGTTGGGCTGCCGATTATCATTATAATTTGGTTAAACACCGGCTTTCAGACTACTCAATGGAGCAACAAGCATCCATCGTATCAGACTACTTTATCCTTCGGGAATTCGGATACAGCGTCTGGCAAGATCTCTGGGGGAACAATTTCATAAATAAAGATAGTTATTATGCAGAAGGTGACCTTTTACGTATGTATGAAAATATATTAGGTTCTTTCCCCTCCCCGGAGGCTTTATGAAAAAAATAATTATCATCTGTGTTTTTTTACTAACTGGGTGTTTGGGTGACAAAATCCCCTGGGATCCTGCTGAGGTTAGACAATCCGGGCAAGAAGTCTGCTTGCTTGCCCCTGGAATAAACAGTGATTTTATTTACGAGAAGATGAAAATACAAAAATCAGGCGAGAAAGTAGAATTCAAGGCCAACATTCCTGGTCAACAACATGCAAAAAATAGATGCCTACCTTTGATGGGATATAAATTCATTAGTGGCATTGAATATAATGTCAGTTTCTCCGTTGTGAAAATTAACGCTGGGGAAAGAAAAGTATACGCAGCCAGATTAATTTATAAATATTAACTATTTAAAGGAATGCATATTACCGGAGCTCATCTTTCTGCTTCCGGATAAATACAGTGCAGGAGGAAGAACAATGAATATTACCGACACATTATCCGATGCAAAAAAAACCGTTTCCATAAGTCTCAATCGTTACCATCTTGATGTTCAGGGTTGCGAAGCATGCCTGGATGTTGAGTCTTTTTCTGGTCAAGAATTCGTAAGCTCAGGATATCGCTATAAAATAGACTTTACTAGTACCAACCAGGACATTAGCCAGCAAGCAATGCTTAACCGCAGCACTACATTGATAATGCAAACAGCGGGTGCACTGATGCCAGGTCTGTCGGCAGCCCAAGTTCAAAAAGTAGTCCACGGGGTAGTAACAAATTTCACTCGAGTGTCAGGTTCCGCTGATGAAGCACATTATCAAATAACTGTTGAACCTTTTTTTGCATTATTAGATAAGCAAAAACGCACTCATCGCTTTTTTCTCAATAAATCAATTCCAGAAGTCATAGAGCAAATATTATGTGAGCACAATTTTAAAGGCTGGGAATTTGAGTTCAAGCTAAAGCAGAGTTATCCGATACGTGAACAAATCAACCAAATCGGAGAAAGCGACAGAGATTTTATCGAGCGCCTGATGTCTGAAGTAGGAATTTTCTATACTTTTGCATTACAACAAGACACACAGACCGAAGTACTTATTCTGGGAGATAAGCAAAGCTGTTATGTGTTTGGTAAAACACTTCCGCTGGGTAATCCGGCAGGAATGAACGATAACGGCGTCGAGTCTGTTTGGGGGCTGTCCCAGCGACATCAAGTAGTTGAATCCTCAGTGCAAGCTAAAGATTACAACCACCGTGAGGCTCAACTTTCTCTGCTTTCTTCTCGAGCGGATATGACCAGAGGAGATGGGGATGGAATAACGTATGGCGACGTGTACCAGTACCAGCCCCGTCACTTAACACGTGGAGATGCAACGACGCCAGCACCAGAAAGTGGTAATTTCTGGGCACGCCTTGAACATGAAAGATTTTTGGCTGCACAAACTCAATTACAGGGGAGCAGTACAGATGCTTCACTGCGTTTGTTAGAGGTTCTGACTGTGATGGATAGCGATATTCCATCTTCACTTCCTTCTGTATGGCAAACACCGGTCGTCATCACTGGATTACGGTTTTCGGCCAGTCGCTCTACGCCACTGCATGTAGGGTTTAGCGCAGTCCCTTACAGCGAAACCCTGTGCTGGCGCCCTGCTCTTAAGCCGCGCCCAAAAGTCAGCGGCACGATGATGGCACGCGTCACCAGCGCGAAAACCAACGATATCTACGCCTGGCAGGATGCGTCCGGTTTATACCGTGTTAAATTCGATGCCGATCAGGATGATAAAGCACAGGGCCAGGAAAGCATGCCTGTCCGCCTCGCCAAACCTTACGGTGGCGATGTGTATGGTATTCACTTCCCGCTGATCCAGGGCACCGAAGTGGCGATCGCGTTTCATGACGGTGACCCCGACCGCCCTTATATCGCCCATGCCCTGCACGATTCACGCCACACCGACCATGTGACAGAAGCCAATAATACCCGCAACGTTATCCGTACCCCTGCAAATAACAAGCTGCGTATGGAAGATAAACGCGGCGAAGAGCATATAAAACTCAGTACGGAATACGGCGGCAAAACCCAGCTGAACCTTGGGCATAACGTCGATGCAAACAAAACACAACGCGGTGAAGGGTTTGAGCTGAGAACCGATAAATGGGGGGCGATACGCGGCGGGAAGGGTTTATTTATTAGTGCTGATACGCAGCCGGGAGCCAGCGGTCAAATGCTGGAAATGGACGATGCGATAGCCCAGCTTGAGCAGGCGCTCACACTAGCCCGGAGCATGTCGAAAGCAGCACAAACAGCAAAGGCAACGCCAGGTGATACAGATTTCCAGCAGGCACTGAATAAGTCGCTCAGCAAGATGAAAGCTCCGGGTATTGTCATATCAGCCCCAGACGGCATTGGCCTCGTAAGTCCAAAAGCCATACGTGTGGCATCGGGCAATGAAAGCATTGCCGTGGTGTCGGGCGGAAACACGGATATAAGCAGCGGTAAGTCCTTCACAGTTTCAGCCCGGGATACCGTAAGCCTATTTGCGCAGAGTACAGGAATGCAGTTTTTTGCCGGTAATGGCAAAGTCGATATTCGGGCACTGGCGGATGAACTCGCTGCATCAGCTCAAAAAGATGTGACTATCACCAGCACGGAAGGAAAAGTGACGGTGAATGCCAGCCAGGAATTGATACTTAACTGCGCAGGGGCCTACATCAAGATTAGCGGTGGTAATATCGAGCTGGGTGCGCCGGGTAATATTCTTTTGAAAGCCGCTAATGTACAGAAAATGGGCTCCTCAAGTCTCGACTCTCCTAAGCTTGAATTCCCAAAAGGTTATAGCGGAGGATTTACTCTTAAAGATCCTGAATCCGGTGAAATAAAGCCCTTCACGAAATATAAAATTACCACAGGTGAAGGTGAGATATTTGAAGGATTCTCAGACGCAGCAGGAAAGACGCCTGATATAAATTCAGTTGCCCCTACAAGTATCCAGGTAAGTTTTCCTGATGAAATCCCCACAGAAGGTCCCTGACATTGGGTTAAAGTAAGCTATGACTACCACGCCTTAAAAAATGCAGGTCTTATGCTTGGTAATCGCCTGACGTCTATGGGAGATGAAGGAAGAGTGTTTGGTTCTGATGGGAAGGACTATATGAATACTAAAAGGGACATGGTCCTGGAATGGAAACCTATGCCCACAGATGCTGCAGAAGAGTTAATCGAAAAATCGGCTGTTTACAAATACGGTAAACAAAAGATCGTCACTCAGACCTTCCTTGGGGGTGATGATAACTGGGCACCTGAAGGGAAATCCTGGCACTGGCAGCCGGTAATGGCTGATGATATCTATGAAAGCAAGGGCAAATAAAAATGAAAAATAAATTTAACAACATCTACTTGTTCTGGGCAGCAATGGATTTTTTATACATCGTGAGATTTGTCTGGCTGAATATACTACAAGGAAGAATTCCACTTATAGATGACATCCTTTCCTTTAGTAAAATTTATCCTGAGCATGGCGTTTCATCGGTTATCATATTTTCCACATCCCTTCTTCTTAACATTTCTATTATATTCTCCTTTATTCTTCTAGTTAAGAAATGGAAAAGGGTTAATTTTTTTATTTATCTGCAAACCCCTTTCCGCCTGTTATTGCTCACGCCATCGTTGTCTTTTCTTCCCTGGCTATTCAAAAGCCTCAGCATTAGTAGTGCGCTAGTTTTGATTTTAGCAGTCATTGTTTCAGAAATAATAAAGGTGTATTCATTAAAAATTGCACAAAAAAGCGTTTAAGAATTAAACGGAAATAACGATAACAAAACAGGGAGTGAAAAAATCTATGGCAACGCAACAAGCATACACTTCAGCGTCTCCTCAAAACCAGAATGCATACACTGGTAAGCAGAAACCCTATTGGGTTGAAATACAATTGGTCGATGAAGAAGGGAAGGCCGTCGCCAATATGCCATGGCAGGCAGAAAACAGCGCAACGCCAGGAGGTTATGAGAAAGAACTCAAAGGGACCAGCGATGCAACTGGCCTGATAAGAATAGAGCCTCGCTATGGCAGCGAACTACGATTATTTATCGATGCCCAACCGCTGGCTAAAGAAATGGAACAACGCTCACTGCGGGTTAGTCGCGAACTCAATGATTCTACCGTGCGCAATGATGCTGAAGAAAACGGGCATATCTGGCATTATGCGGTTATTGGTGAATTATGCCGGACGGTTCCGGATATTGAACAGCGAGAAGGTGAGCCTTTTCCACCTCCATTCCATTTCCCTGCAGATAAATCATTTAAAGGTTTTAAAATAAGAACCAATGAGCTTGAACAACGGCATGTCATTGAGATTTGTCCCTTCAGAGCCTGGGAACTGGTTTTGCATCATCAGAAAGACTATTCGATGGCGAATGCCATTAATTTAGGGGCCGCAGCGTCACTGGCCTATGCGGATGATAGTAGTATTGACGAAGCCTCTATTAGCCATTTTTTTATTAATCAGTGTCAAAACTTATCCAGATTACCACAATTACATAAGGGCGATTATTCAACTAACGCCTTAGTCAAAGATGTTTCATTTAGCAAAAGGTATTTTCCACCTGTCTATATGGATTCTACAAAAGCAGCAGAACCCGATGGAGATACTCAGCTTTTTTATGTATACAATGATGACAATGTCATTGTGGCGTGGCGTGGTACAGCCAGTTTCTGGGACGGGGTTGCTGATGGTTCTTTCCGCCCAGTAGAATCTGAGTCGTGTGATATCAAATTGCAGTGCACAGAGCTGGTGTCGAAAGGCAAGGTGCACTATGGTTTTTGGGATGGATATAGCGTAGTTGAACGTAAGTTTCAAAATGAAATTAAAAAATTGCAGACAGTTATAAAAGGTAGATACTTATATATTTGTGGTCATAGTCTCGGAGGCGCACTAGCCCTGATACATGCGGCAAGTTTAAAATCGCAAATGCCTATTTTATACACCTACGGAATGCCAAGGACTTTTACTCGCGATGCTGTGAGTCAATTATCTGATATCACACATTACCGACACGTTAACGAAACTGATCCTGTCCCAGCGTTGCCACCAGAAGCTAATCTGGACAACTGGTTTTATAATTTATGGGGACCATTGGGAGTAGTATTAGGAGGGGTATGGTCCACTCTTGAATTAGGTGCATATCAGCTTAAAGAGTGGGGAGACTGCTTCTGGCATCATGGAAATACAGTTGCCTTTCTGGATACAACACAGAGTAGGGTATGGAAAGAGTGTAAAGTAACATTACCCTATCCTCATAATTGTATGACCATTCGTAAGCGATTGCCTCTCAGCGTAACCTTATACCTGGCACCCTGTCTTGCGGAGGGCTCTGCGCTAGCTGCGGGTGAACAACAAAAAGAGTTTAAGAATAAATTGACAAGAGAAGACTTGCTGGAGTTTTTCCCTAAAGGTACAAATCCTGCGAGGGGAACAGCTCTTAATATATTTAAACATTTCATGACTTCTTACATGCCATATATTAACAATAAATTGCTTGAATTAATTTATCAGGAAGAATTAAGTCTAGGGGATTCATTTAGCGAGCATCAAGATAGAATCGAAGCCTTTAAAAATCAAATAAATGAGAACCTCACTGAAATACCTGAAAATGAGTTAAAAAGAAATAGATTATTTTTGGAACTTGAAGAATTACTAAAAGTGTCAATTACTCCAACTCTAAGTTCTGAAAAAGGTAATATTATCATGCAAAGATTTTCCCTTTACGGAGAAGAGGAGATTGAACAATGATTGACCGATTAAAGATTTTAATAATCCTTCTGCCAATGCTATTCAGCAGCGGTTGCGCCAGCAAAGCTGACCGTACATTATCACCACCGACTGATACACAATGGGTTAATGTGGAAATCAAAAATCCTTCACCCTATACAAAACCGTTTCCACTTGAGGTCGTTTACATTTCTCATAAGTGCATGAAAATTAGCATAAACGGAGTTGATGGTTCCCGAGAAGAAAAGCCAAGTTACAATGGTGTTAAAGTCCCTATCTTGCAACAGGGGAACAGTAATGACTGGCATGCAAAAGTAGCAATGAAGGGTGGAGGGTCATGTGAATGGACATTGAGTGAGTTTAATCTCGGAATTGAATATACTGATGCCACACATCTCGGTAAAGATTTGGTACCAGGTACAGCGGTTGGAGCAACGTTCGCTTTTGATGATATTGCTGCTCGCAATGGGAAATTTGATAATTTTTCAGGGAACATTAGTATTTCACCCTTATACTTCCCCGTAATACAGGAAGAAATCAACCCAAATAAAAAAACATTAAATCTCTTCGGGAAGAAAGATTTTTTATCTCTGAAAAGCTTAAAAAGCCCTGAGAATGTAAACATTCAATATAAACCGCTTTTAAACGAAAAAAAAATAACAAGAATGGTTGCGCCAAAAGAAAATAAACATGGTGTTTTTTACAGTTTTGTATACCCGGACGGTTCAGTAATCTCCGATGGTAGTATTAATCCGAGCTTTGATAAAATTAATAATTCCGAAATCAAATAATTAACACATCCTGTTTTACAAGGATTACAAAATGAATAACAAATCAATAATTCTCATGACTTTTGTTTTATCAAACTGCGGCTGTGTTAGCAACACCGACCATACATTATCACCACCCTCTGATACTCAATGGGTTAATGTGGAAGTTCAAAATCCGTCACCTTATACAAAACCGTTTCCACTTGAGGTCAGATATATTTCTCATAAATGTTTGAAAAAAAGAGTAAGCGGTGTTGATGGTTCTGTCATTACCGAACCAAGCTATAACGTCATTAAAATCCCGCTGCAGCAAAGAGATAATGATCTCTGGAAGGCAAAGGTTGCGATGACCGGCGGTGGATCCTGCAACTGGACGTTGAGTGCCCTAAATCTGGGGATAGAATATATTGATGCGACTCATCTGGGAAAGGATCTCGTACCTGGCACAGCCGTGGGTGCTAGCATTGCTTTTGATGATGATGCTTCTCGCAATGGGAAGTTTACCGCTGTACAGGGAGATATATGGATTTCAGAGAAATATTACCCATACATAAGAGAAAGAAATATTTCTGAAAAAATAAAAACCCTTTCACTCTTAGGTAAAAAAAGTTTTGTTTCTTATCGTGAAATCAATGCTAATAATATTTTATTTAACCCCAAGGTAGATGAAAGTAAAATTGTTAAATTTATCGAGCCTGAAAAAAAAATTGATGGCGCCCATGCAAAAATAGTTTATCCCGATGGAAGCATTGCTCCTGAAAGAACGCTTTTTCCTGATTTTAACTTGGTTGATAAAATGAAGGTTGAATAATTGATAACTTAAGTGACTCCAGAATGAACAATAAAACATTAGTCCTTCTGACTTTTTACCAAAAAGTGGCTGTGCAGTTACAGCAGACCGTACCTTATTACCCCACTCTGACACTCAATGGGTTAATGTGGAAGTTCAAAACCCGTCACCTTATACAAAACCGTTTCCACTTGAAGTAGTTTATAGTTCTCATAAATGCATGAAAATTAGCATAAACAGAGTTGATGGCTCCCGTGAAGCAAAGCCAAGTTATAATGGTATTAAAGTCCCTCTCCTGCAACAGGGGAACACTAATGACTGGCATGCAAAAGTGGCAGTGAAGGGTGGAGGATCATGCGAATGGACACTGAGTGAGTTTAATCTCGGCATTGAATATATCGATGCCACACATCTCGGTAAGATTTGGTACCGGGTACAGCGGTTGGAGCAACGATCGCTTTTGATGATATTGCTGCTCGCAATGGGAAATTTGATAATTTTTCAGGGAACATTAGTATTTCACCCTTATAATTCCCCGTAATACAGGAAGAAATCAACCCAAATAAAAAAACATTAAATCTCTTCGGGAAGAAAGATTTTTTATCTCTGAAAAGCTTAAAAAGCCCTGAGAATGTAAACATTCAATACAAACCGCTTTTAAACGAAAAAAATAACAAGAATGGTTGCGCCAAAAGAAAATAAACATGGTGTTTTTTACAGTTTTGTATACCCGGACGGTTCAGTAATCTCCGATGGTAGCATTAATCCGAGCTTTGATAAAATTAATAATTCCGAAATCAAATAATTAACACATCCTGTTTTACAAGGATTACAAAATGAATAACAAATCAATAATTCTCATGACTTTTGTTTTATCAAACTGCGGCTGTGTTAGCAACACCGACCATACATTATCACCACCCTCTGATACTCAATGGGTTAATGTGGAAGTTCAAAACCCGTCACCTTATACAAAACCGTTTCCACTTGAGGTCGCCAGTATTTTTATATAGATGAATAAATGAGAAGTAGAATCCATGGGCATTATATTTATTAACTCCGGCGTGGACACTTTACGTAAAAACAGACCTCAAGAATATTAATAAAATTACGTAACTTCTCCCGACAAAAAAAATTAAACCAAATTTAAGATTCGTACATTTAAAGGTACTTTAAAGTACCTTTAACGTTATTTCATCAATGTTATTTGAACATCAAATAAAAGGAATTTTCATGCCAAAAGGCTTCGTATTACTCGGCGACAAAACCACACACGGTGGCTCTGTTATTTCAGCCTCTTCAACCATGATTGTAAACGGAAAACCTGTCGCGTTAGTCGGTGACAAAGTCAGTTGCCCGGTTCCCTTCCACGGTGTTAACCCTATTGTAGAAGGTTCACCCGAATGGTCATCAGACGGTAAAGCAGTTGTGGTGGATGGCTGCAAATGTCTTTGCGGTTGTCAGGTCATCTCCGGTGCACCGGATTGCGCAATAGGATAAGTCATGGGCTGGGAACGTCAAAAACCCTTTACGACTGAACAACCCTCACCTCCCTCTTCCGGTGGCTGGTTAATCAGTGGTGTGCTGGCGGTGATTGCCGGTGTGTTGTTATTTGTTTTACATGCATCAGGAACATTCAGTGCACTGAAAGCCATAAATATCTGGTTATTCGCGCTGATACCCATAGTGCTCTGGATACTGACTTTCAGTACCTGTGGTTATCTTTATGGCCGCGAAATGGAGCGTTTCCAGTTCTTCCAGCGTGAGGCTGAACACGCTCAGCAACAATGGACCGCATGGGCCGAACGTTATATCGCGCTCTCAGCAAGTTGCGTCATGCTGCCGGACAGTATTTCAGCGGCCTTATTAAAGCAAAACCTCAGAGGGTTACCACAGCAGCAAGGGCTGGTTCGCCACATTGATTATTTGAAAGATAACAAGTCGGTCATTAATACGTTGCTGGAAGGTATTCAGAGTGCCCTGCGGATACTCCCCCCTGAGTTAGCACTTCAGGTCACGGTATTAACCGATGAACCTGAATCAGGCAGGCAGAAATTATTCGCACTGTTTGATGAGTGCTGGCAGACCCGTGCGCCTGAAAACCTTCGTCCTGCATCGCTGAATATCATCGATCAGCTTTCATTCCGTTCACTTGATGAAAGGCTCGGACAACCGGAATCCACAGTCCAGTTGATTTTGGTGATACAGATGAACGGGAATACTCATTATTCCGACGGTCTGGCCGCATTGTTGTTCACTAGTGATGATGTCGCGCAAGAACATGCTTTACCTCACATCGTCCGCGTACTGCGGCCTATGCCACTGGATGTGGGTAATCTCAACGAAGAGCTGACTTTACTTCTTACGACACAAACGCAGGCCTGCCGGACTGCCCGCGTCCTGGGTGATCACCAGAAATGGACCGGGTCCTCCGCCGCACTTATCACCATTGGAAATGCGCTGGGTACTCAATGGGAGGCCGAAAATATTCTGACTATCGAAACATATTGCGGCATTCAGGGGCCATTCTCCCCATGGTTAACCCTCGCGCTGGGGGCTGATTTTGTTCATATCGGACAACAATCTTGGTTAGCGTTATCCACAACAGGAGCAGAAAATTTTGTTTACACCATCGCATCAGGGAGTGGGGATGAGCGTATTAAGTAGGCTCTGGCGTTTTGGGGGCCTGACGGTTCTGCTATTGGCTTTGCTTAGCCTCATTGGATGGACTATATGGCATCACGGTGATTTCTTCGGCCTCGATACCACGGGCAAAAAAGCCGGAGCCTTCCTTATGATCTGCGTACTCGGTGCAGCGCTGCGTTTTGGCCCTGCACTGCTGCGACTGGTGCGACAACTCATGCATCGCGAAGAAGAAAAGCAGCAGAACATACTGCCGGGAAGCGAAGAGCGCCTGGTACAAACTGCACCACGCCACGTCACGGTAACTGAACTGCGGGAAGCCCTGCGCCAGACCTACGGCCGTTTCTGGCCCCGCAAAGTCCGCATTCTGCTGCTCACCGGCAGCGCTGCTGACGTTGAGCGTCTGACGCCCGGTCTGACATCGCAATACTGGCAGGAAGATAGCGGTACCGTGTTGGTGTGGGGGGGAGATTTGGGCGCACAGGCCGACAGCGCGTGGCTTAACGCATTGCGCAATCTGCGCCGTCGCTCGCTGGATGGTGTGATTTGGGTGACATCTGCGCTGGCGCAACATACCGCGAACGGTCAGTTGCAGACTCAGCCCCCCCTCACTGCCGACATGATGGACAGCGCCGCGAAAGCCTTTGCCGTTCGCTTTGATCTGCTGGGATGGCGGTTGCCGCTGTATGTATGGTCGCTGCATCCGGCCGAGGGTGATAATAAAGATCGCATCACCCAGCCCGTCGGCTGCCTGCTGCCTGCTGCCTGCAAACCTGATGAACTCAAAATCCAGCTCACCGCGCTGGTACCGAGGCTGATCGCGCAAGGTACACAACAAATCAGCGCCAGCACACGCAATCAGTTCCTGTTGCAGCTTGCCGACCAGCTGGCGCAAGCACCGGGCGTTATTATTGAACCTGTCGCCGCATTGCTGAATCCTTACCGCCCTTCTCCCCTTGCGGGCATCATGTTCAGCCCGGTGTCGGTGAATGCTCAGCGCACCGTGAAACATCACTGGGGTAAGGATAATCGCTGGGATGTTCTGCTTAATTCGCTGCCGTCATTACCCGCAGGGTTGTCGGCCAAGAAACTCGGGTTCGCCTGGGGCAAAACGTTCGGCGCAATTGCCGCAGGTGTGATGGTGTTATGGGGTGCAGGAATGGTCATGTCCTTCCTGGTTAACCGCCAGACAATAAATACCAGCGAAGCACAAGTGAAACAGGCTGCGGATGTGAAGCAAGTGCTTCCCGTGCGACTCAAAGCCCAACGCGAACTGCAAAATACGCTCGGTAAGCTTCAGTATCGCCAGCAGCATGCCCCGTGGTACAGCAGTTTTGGACTGAATCAGACTGACCCTTTGCTGACTGCACTTTGGCCTCAGTATGCCGCCAGTGCAATGCCACTGTTGCGTGACGCTGCCGCTCAGCACCTGGAAGACCGTCTCACCACCTTCGCAGGGCTTCCTCCGGGCGATCCGCGTCGGGATGCAATGGTAAAGCCCGCTTACGATCAGCTAAAACTCTATCTGATGCTGTCACGTCCTGCAAAAATGGACCCCACCTGGTTTAGCAGAACACTGCTGAGCGACTGGTCACAGCGTAAAGATGTGCCCGATGGTGTATGGCAGGGTGAGGGGCCTGTTCTGTTGGATTTTTATGCCCGTAACCTTTCCCGCCATCCTGAATGGCAGCTTTCTGTTGACGAAAATCTGGTCAGTCAGGTTCGAACTTTACTCATCCGCCTGATGGGCGCACGTAACAGTGAATCTTCGTTGTATCAGAAGATGCTTCGTCAGGTCGCACACCAGTATGCAGATATGACTCTGTCCGATATGACGGGTGATACCGATACTGACAGGATTTTTACCACCGATGCCGTGGTGCCGGGCATGTTCACCCGGAAAGCCTGGGATGAGTCTGTCAAACCGGCGATTGAGAAAGTGGTTAACGGCCGGCGTGAAGAAATGGACTGGGTGCTGAGTGATAACAAAACTGCAGTGTTGCAGCAGGACTCACCGGAAGCGTTGCAGGCACGCCTGAAAGAACGTTATTTCGCAGACTTCTCCTCAAGTTGGCTGGAATTTTTAAACAGCCTGCACTGGCAACAGGCACAAACCCTGTCAGATGCTATCGATCAACTGACCCTGATGGCGGACGTACGTCAGTCGCCGCTGGTGGCGCTGATGAATACCCTGAGCATACAAGGTAAAACCGGTCAGAGCGGAGAAGCGCTCTCTGACTCGCTGGTGAAATCTGCCAAAAATCTTTTAAACCGCGAAGAACAACCGGCGATTGACCAGCAAGCCGGTGCCCGTGGTCCGCTGGATGCGACATTTGGTCCGGTACTGGCACTGATGGACAACAAAAGCAGTGGGCAAAGTAATACCAGCCTCAGTCTGCAGACTTTCCTGACACGGGTTACACAGGTGCGTCTGAAACTCCAGCAGGTTGTTAATGCCGCCGATCCACAGGCGATGACCCAAACACTCGCTCAAACGGTATTTCAGGGCAAAGCGGTGGATCTGACTGAAACCCGTGATTACGGCAGCCTGGTGGCGGCAAGTCTGGGTCAGGAATGGAGCGGATTCGGGCAGACAATTTTTGTTCAGCCAATGGAACAGGCATGGCAGCAGGTGCTGACTCCTGCCGCAGAGAGCCTGAATGTGCAATGGCAGACGGCGATTGTCGATGACTGGAACAGCGCATTCGGTGGCCGTTATCCATTAAAAAATACCAGCAGCGAAGTGTCACTGCCGCTGATGGCCCGCTATCTCAACAGCGACAGCGGTCGCATCGCCCGTTTCCTGCAAACTCGTCTGAACGGCGTCCTGCATAAAGAAGGCAGTCACTGGGTACCTGACAGTATCAATGCGCAAGGACTGACCTTCAGCCCGCAATTCCTCAAAGCCATGGATACCCTGAGTTACCTCTCTGATGTGGTTTTCACCAATGGCGAAGCGGGGATGCATTTTGAGCTGCGTCCGGGCACTGCTAAAGATGTCATGCAAACGGATCTGGTGATCGACAGCCAGAAGCTCAGTTATTACAACCAGCTGCCTGCCTGGAAGCGCTTCACCTGGCCAAATGATACCGAAGCACCGGGCGCCAGCCTGAGCTGGATCAGCACGCAAGCAGGCACACGACAGTTTGCCGATCTGCCGGGAGCCTGGGGGCTGATCCGCCTGCTCGATAAAGCGTCAGTTACGCCGTATCAGGGTGTGAGCAGCAGCTTTAATATCACCTGGAAAGCACCGGACAGCAGACTGCTGAATTACACCCTGCGCACCGAAGCGGGTGAAGGTCCTCTGGCTTTACTGAGACTGCGTGATTTCACCCTCCCCGCGCAGATTTTCCAGATTCAGGCCGTACCGCTTGTACCTGCAGAAAAACCTTTTGATCCTGACGCTATCGCTGAGGAGCCGTAATGGCCACATTAAATACACTGCAGAACGCGTGTTCTGCAGAACCTGCGTTTCTGCTGGAACAGGCACAACAGCAAGCCTCGCTTTGGGATAACTGGCTACAGCCGGTTACGCAGGACATGCCTGCCGGAGAAGACCCCGGCTATGACGACAACTTCCAGCAAATGCGCGAAGAGGTTAACAAACTGTCCGGTGCGGATACGTCCCTGACCTGCGAGCTGGCTGAAAATCTGCTTGTCTCACACTGCAAAGATGTCCGCGTTGCGACCTATTACATCTGGGCACGTTTGCATCGTGACGGAGAAACCGGTCTGGCCGACGGCCTTTCTTTGCTGGCCGGGCTAATTACACGCTTTGGTGAAACCCTGCATCCGTTGCGGTCTACCAGCCGGAAAGCCGCGCTGGAGTGGCTGGCAGCCTCACGTGTCCTCGACAGCCTGTCGCTTTTCCCTGAAGTGGACAAGAATGATTTTTCACGCATCGTCGGTGCACTGTCGCTCATCGAACAGGGATTAAATTCCTGGGAACCCGCCACCCGTCCGCAGTTTGGGGTGCTTTATGGTGCGCTGGAAAACCGGCTTGCGCAGTCCGGTGGCTTTGATGCGGTTATCCCGCAGAACAGCAGCGCAGCAACAACCGGCCACACGTCAAACACGTCTGCTGAGTCCCCGACACTTAAACCGGTGACTTCAGGACGCGACCTGCTCGACCAGGCAAAACTGCTGGCGAAATACCTGCGTGATCAGCCATCCGGCTGGCTCTCAGGTCATCATCTGATTAAAAGCATCCGGCTGGATACTCTGCATGAATTGCCTCCGCTGGCTGCCGACGGACGTACCCGTTTGTCGCCGCCGAAACCCGAACACCGCGCCCTGCTCAAGCGACTTTATCTGCAGCAAAGCTGGCTGGAGCTGCTGGAGCAAACCGACAGTCTGTTTGCTCTGGGGGTGAATCATCTCTGGCTGGATCTGCAATGGTACATCCATCAGGCGCTTGTCAAAGCAGGCGCCCCCTATGAAACCTGGGCTGACATCATTAAGCAGGATCTGAACGGATTACTCACTCGTTTACCCGGTCTTGAAGGGCTGGCATTTGATGATGGCACACCATTCGCCGATGAGGTCACG
Organism: Rahnella aceris; assembly: GCF_011684115.1. Lineage (NCBI taxonomy): Bacteria > Pseudomonadati > Pseudomonadota > Gammaproteobacteria > Enterobacterales > Yersiniaceae > Rahnella > Rahnella aceris. The sequence continues at coordinate 421,163 of NZ_JAADJV010000003.1, forward strand.
CTCAACTGGATTAACCAGCAGGTGATGACGTCCTCCGGCAACTGGGGCAATGAACCTTCCGCATCAGCCACGACGGCGGGTGATGACGATATCCTTCAGCTGGAACCGGAAGCGCTGGCTCAGGCCGACAGCGGCGGCGTGGAAGCCGCGCTGAACTGGCTTCAGAACCGTCCCGGCACCCGCACACCGCGCCATCTATGGCTTTTACGCCTGCTAATGGCGCGCGTTGCCGAACAATATGGCAAAAATGACATGGCGCTGCATCTGCTGGGAGAACTGGACAACAATGGTTCGACGCTCACTCTCACGCAGTGGGAACCAGAATTGTTGTTTGAAGTGAAAGCCAGACGCCTGAAACTGCTGCGCATGAAAGCCAGCCGCGCAGACACCGATAAATCCCGCCTGCACGGTGACATGGAATATCTGCTGGCCGGACTCATCGCCCTCGACCCGGCACGCGCTGCGGTACTGTGTGGCTAACGGAATATAAGGAAATACCCGCATGATGGATATTGCACAAGACTTGCTGTCGCTGTCGAAAACGACCCTGAACCGCTACCGCCTGAGCGTGCCGTCCTGCCAGGCAGAACTGGATGTGGAAAGCTTCACCGGCAGCGAGGCCATGAGCCAGCTTTACCGCTACAACGTGACGTTTACCAGCACGGCCAAAGATATCGATTCCGGCGAACTTCTCCGCCAGCCAGCGACGTTCACCATGAGCTCCGGCCCGCTGGCAAGTCTGTCAGAACAAAAAGTCGTTCACGGCGTGATCACGGATTTTCGCCGCATCTCAGGCTCCGCTGACCAGGTGCAATATCAGATTACGCTCGAGCCCTTTCTGGCACTGCTCGCAAAGCAGTTTCGTACCCACCGATTCTTTGTGAACAAATCTGTCCCTGACGTGATTGAACAGGTGCTGACCGAACATGGCCTGAAGGGATGGGAGTTTGAGTTTTCGCTGAAACTGACTTACCCGAAACGCGAGCAAATCAACCAGTATCAGGAAAGCGATCTGGCCTTTATTGAACGTCTGCTTTCAGAACTGGGGATCTTTTATTTTTTCTCCCTGCAACCCGATGCACAGACCGAAGTCATCCATTTTGCCGACAAGCAAAGCGCTTATCAGTTCGGTAAAACCCTGCCGCTGAACAGCCCGTCCGGGATGAGCGACAGCGGTGCGGATTCTGTCTGGGGAGTGAACATTCAGCACAGCGTGGTACAAGCAGGCGTCTCCAGCAAAGATTATAACCATCGGCAAGCGCAGCAGGTTTTACAGTCTGCCAGAGCAGACATGACGCGCGGAGCGGGCGAAGGCATCACTTACGGCGAGGTGTATCACTATAAACCGCGCCATCCGGAAACCGGCGGCAAAACCGATCCGGCGGCTGAAACCGCCAACTTTATGGCGCGCCTCGACCACGAACGCTTTTTGTCACAACAAACGACCCTTTCCTTTTTCAGTAACGATGCCACGCTGCAACCCGCGCAGGTGCTGACGATTACCGACAGTGCGATCCCCTCAACGCTGCCGGAATTGCTGACATCTCCTGTCGTATTGATCCACGCCCACTTCAGCGGCAGCCGCAAAGATGCCCTGAAAGTCCGGCTGATGGCAGTACCTTACAGTGAAACTTTATGCTGGCGCCCTGCTCTGCTGCCGCGTCCCGTGGTCAGCGGCACCCTGATGGCGCGCGTCACCAGCGCCAAGGCCAATGATATTTACGCCTGGCAGGATGTGTCGGGGCTGTACCGGGTCAGATTCGATGCCGACCAGGATGATAAAGCACAGGGTCAGGAAAGCATGCCGGTGCGCTTCGCCAAACCTTACGGCGGCGATAAGTATGGCATCCACTTCCCGCTGATACAGGGCACGGAAGTCGCGATTGCGTTCCACGACGGCGATCCGGACAGGCCGTATATCGCGCACGCGCTGCATGATTCGCGCCACACGGATCACGTCACGGAGCAAAACAACACCCGTAATGTCATCCGCACCCCGGCTAACAATAAGCTGCGGATGGAGGACAAACGCGGCGAAGAACATATCAAGCTCAGCACGGAATACGGCAGCAAGACGCAGCTCAACCTCGGGCATAACGTGGATGCCAGCCGTGCGTTACGTGGTGAAGGTTTTGAACTGCGCACCGATGAATGGGGCGCAATTCGGGCCGGAAAAGGCATATTCATCAGCGCCGACGAGCAACCGGCAGCCGGTGGTAAGCAGCTCGAGATGGACGATGCCATTGCGCAGCTTGAACAGGCGCTGACACTGGCACGCAGTCTGGCGAAGGTGGCGGAAATAGCCAAAGCCACGCCGGGCGATACCGACAGCCAGAAAGCGCTCAATACGTCACTGAAAAAACTGGAAGCGGCAGGCATTCTGATGTCTGCGCCACAAGGCATCGGTATCGTCAGCCCGTCTGCGGTACGCGTTGCCTCCGGCAGTCAGAGCGTCGGCGTAATGTCCGGCAGCAATACCGACATCAGCAGCGGCAAGTCCTTTACTGCCGCAGCGGGTGAAAGCGTCAGCCTGTTTGCCCAAAAATCCGGGATGAAACTCTTCGCCGGGAAAGGAAAAGTCGACATTCAGGCGCAGGGTGACGAATTATCGGCGCTGGCCAAAAACGACATCACCGTGACCAGCACGGAAAGCACCGTCACGATCACCGCCGCCAAAGAGCTGATCCTGACCTGCGGTGGCGGTTACATCAAACTCAGTGACGGCAATATTGAAATCGCCGATCCACAAAACATCCTGTTTAAGTCAGCCAACTGGCAAAAGATGGGACCGGCGAGCGTAAATACTCCGCCAGTTGTGTTCCCTAAAGGTTACGGTGCGGTTTACGCCTTACAGGATGAAGAAGGAAACACCATTCCTTCAACGGAATACCGCATCACCACCGCTGAAGGCACAATTTATACAGGTGTTTCTGATGAAAACGGCAAGACCATGAAGGTTTACACCAATGCGCCTGAAAGAATGAATATAGAAATTCTGGGCACCAGGTAGAACGATTGTTAATTCAAGGAATATACAGAATGGCGCAACGCAATACATGGGAAGTCAGTGATGGGCAACATACAACTGACGTAAACGTTTCAGAAAAAATCGTGATTTGTAAGCGTAAAGAAGTCCCCGGCATCACGCTTACCATCGGTATGTTTTTCGATGGCACTGGTAATAATGTGTTTAATACTGATAAACGTCTTCTGGAAACCTGCACCAGTCTGGATGTGGGAATGAAAACCGAAGATGCCGCATCCTGTGTTGAAAAATTAGGTAAAAGCGGCAACGGTGCGGGGAGCTATCTTGGGTATTATTCGAATGTGCATTGGCTTCATACTCTTTATTCTCAGGACAATAAAATCACTGATGATAAAGAGCAGTATCAGCGTGCTATTTATGTTCAGGGGATTGGTACGTCAAGAGATAAGGATGACAGCCTTATTGGGATGGGGATAGGTGTGTGGTTTGATGGCGTAGTCGATAAAACAAATGAAGGCGTTGCATTAATTACTGAACAAATTCAATTACTACTCAAAGAAAGCAAAAGTAATTCATGTGCGATTGAAAAAATCCAGTTTGATATCTTCGGCTTCAGTCGTGGTGCCGCTGCTGCCCGTCACTTTGCGAACCGTGTCAGAAACAACGATCAGGCAATACAGGAAGCCATCACGAAAGGGCTGGATGGCCGGAATCAACATGGCAAACCTGCAGGGGAAGTTCGCTTTCTGGGGCTGTTTGATACTGTCTGCGCGGTCGGTGCGGTAACAAATTTGTTTGACGTCCACGGCGGTGTAAACCCCGGCATTGAGCTGGCGCTTCCAAAAGATATTGCACAAAAAGTCTTTCAGATTACCGCAATGCATGAATGCCGCTATAACTTCAGCCTGAACAGCATTAAAGAATCGTGGCCAGAACTGGCCTTGCCCGGTGTACATTCGGATATTGGCGGTGGCTATAATCCGCAGGAAAAAGAATACCTGTTCCTCTCTGAACCTGGATTTGAGACCGTCAGGGATAGCATTCCCGTCGAGATGACGAATATTTATCGCAGTTCCGCAGCGGAAATACCTGACCTGCGGGTATTGCCAAATCTGAGCCCCCTCATGCTTTCCGGGGAGATTACACTGGGAACATGGTATGACTATTTGGTCAATCCGAATAAAAATCGTATGGGTGTGACGGAAAAGCGTGTTGGCGCGGCGGTGACAATGGAACGTACCGTCACTAATGACTGGTCAAAGGTAAGTTTACGCGTGATGCTAGCCGCCGCTCAAAGCGCTGGATGTATATTTGATCCAATTCGCGATACGAATATCGCATTAAGATTGCCACAAGAATTAGAACCGTTGAGTCAAAAAGCCATTAACCAGGGAAAAGCAGTTATAACTGGAGGTAACTCAGCTCCCTTCACTTATGAAGAAATACAATTGATTGGGAAATACATCCACTGTTCTGCAAACTGGAACGCAGTGGTATTTAAACACGTCTGGCTCGATGGCAATAAGGTCAAGGCAATTTACGGCGCGGTAAAACCGGCAGAACTTGTCGGTTTTGTTAACCGTCCTAATCCCGGCTGGGTGCGCGCCGTATGGAATATGCAAGGAGCAAAGGCATGAAAACAATAACAGGTCTGCTATCCCTGCTTCTGTTAGCGGGGTGCACCGGCAGTAAAGCGCACGAACAACAAAGAAACATTAAAGCCCCCTGGGATGAATGGTACTTTGCATTTACTACCCCTAAGGCCCTGCCTGCTCAGGTTACTCTGGTAAAATTACTCGACACCGAAGGCTATGGTTATGTGTTCGAAACAATAAACCAACCACAGGGCATCAGTGTGGGAAAATGGGATGACCAAAACTCAGCTGGCGGAACCCAGTTCAATAAAGCAAAGTCCCCACCTCAAATGATTGTTTTTTGTTGGGACTCTATTATTGACAAGAAAACTTATGAAACCACTTTATTCTTTTATTCTGATACCTGGGAGAAAATGATTACCCCTTATCCAACCCCCCTCACTCCTTCAAAAAGTGCCTACCGGCAAACGATGTTAATAGGCCTGGCTCCGGAAGGTATCGTGCATACCTGGTTAAGACAGTATGGCCATCCTGATATTTTATTAACTAGCACAAAAATAACCACTGTTTCAGGCAAGGATTTGGATATGTGCGCTGGGGTAACTAACAGTGACTTTAGCTATGGGTACGATGACGACATTAAAGAATTCATAAAAGATAAGAAATATCCCTACGGCAGTTGGTGATGAGTTTCAAGGACATAAATATATGCAAGGAACTAAGGCATGAAAACAATAACAAGTCTCCTATCCCTTCTTCTGTTAACAGGTTGCACCAGTGGCAATGCGCAAGAACAACACGGAACTATTAAAGCGCCCTGGGATGAATGGTATTTCACGTTCTCAACCCCTAAGGCCCTGCCTGCTCAGGTCACCCTTGTGAAGTTACTGGATACCGACGGTTACGGTTACGTTTTCCAGACTATCGATCAGCCACAAGGCGACAGCGTTGGAAAATGGGATACCCACAATGGTCTGGGATCTTCACCTTTTAATAAGGCAAAATCTCCACCGCAGATGATTAAGTTTTGCTGGGACTCTATTATTGACAAAAAAGTGTATGAAACCACCTTATATTTCTCTTTGGACACACAACATAAAATGGTGAGTTCAGAGCCTGACTGGTCAAATCCGAAGGAGACTTATTACTTCCGGTATATGGTGATTGGCCTGGCACCGGAGGGAAAAGTCAGAGTTTGGCTAAAGAACAATGGAGACCCTGACGTGCTCCAGACGAGCACCCAAATAACTACTGTATCAGGGAAGGATTTAGATATGTGCGCTGGGGTAACTAACAGTGATTTTAGTTATGGGTACGATGACGATATTAAAGAATTCATTAAAGATAAAAAATATCCCTACGGCAGTTGGTGATGAGTTAGAAGGACATAAATATATGCAAGGAACTAAGGCATGAAAACAATAACAAGTCTCCTATCCCTTTTTCTGTTAACAGGTTGCACCAGTGGCAATGCGCAAGAACAACACGGAACTATTAAAGCGCCCTGGGATGAATGGTATTTCACGTTCTCAACCCCTAAGGCCCTGCCTGCTCAGGTCACCCTTGTGAAGTTACTGGATACCGACGGTTACGGTTACGTTTTCCAGACTATCGATCAGCCACAAGGCGACAGCGTTGGAAAATGGGATACCCACAATGGTCTGGGATCTTCACCTTTTAATAAGGCAAAATCTCCACCGCAGATGATTAAGTTTTGCTGGGACTCTATTATTGACAAAAAAGTGTATGAAACCACCTTATATTTCTCTTTGGACACACAACATAAAATGGTGAGTTCAGAGCCTGACTGGTCAAATCCGAAGGAGACTTATTACTTCCGGTATATGGTGATTGGCCTGGCACCGGAGGGAAAAGTCAGAGTTTGGCTAAAGAACAATGGAGACCCTGACGTACTCCAGACGAGCACCCAAATAACCACTGTTTCAGGTAAAGAGTTAGCAATGTGCAAAAACGAAACGAATTTCCCGGATGGTTACGAATACAGCGAAGGTATGAAAACCTTCATTAAAGATAAAAAATATCCCTACGGCAGTTGGTGATGAGTTTAAATAAAATAAATATGACTTTAATAAATGTCTGACATCCACTTCCCGCCGGCGCATTGCACCAAAATAATCACACCTTACCCATCCTTATGTCAGTCAGAGATTTTATATGTCATAATTCCTCACCCCAAAGAATATTATTAGAGGTGGGTAGGGTTAATGCGAAGTTTTTTTTAAAATAAGGAAATCACGTGCTGAAAAAAATCATTTTACTACTGAGTTCAATTTCATTTTTTGCCTTAGCAAATGAACCCACCCCATGCAGTAAAATGCAAGGGGAATATCAACGTGTAAAATCCAGTCACGGCATTCAAGATGATAACACCATCACGTTATATCTTAATAAAATCAGCAATACGAATAATGGATACTATGGACTACTCTATTCTGCATCTTTCCAGCAATTATTGCAGCCGCTGGTGAGAGAAAACCCTCAGTGCAGCATAATTTTTGAGAATGTCACCCTGCGCTTCACTACAGACACCAAAAAATACAACTGCCATTACATTTTAAGCGACAATACTGACAATTCTAAATTCTACTGCATGAAGAAAACCTCTGACACGCTCACTAATGACATTATTCAAATTTTTAAAAGTAATAAAAATGAACCTTTCTATAATGACATGTCAGACATAGAGGGTGTTATTAAATGGAGTAATGAATCTGACAATTAAAGGCCCTGGATGCCGTTTGAATTTTCTTAAGCAACACATGTTTTATGTGTGATTACGAAATAAACCCTCGCAAGTCCTGTACACTCGGGAGTAAGTATTTACACTCAATATCTTGTTGATCAGCATGAAGTAAACCTCAGAGTTACTAATTCAGCGGTTGACACATCATGTAATTACACAGCCGGAGTTTTAACAGTGCATTTAAAATCTAATCTAATGACACTGGTTAATTAAAAACCTGATGGGCATGAGTAAAAATAGAACAACCTTCTGATGTGAAAAATAAATTACTCAAGGATTTTTATTTCAATGAAAGACCAAACCCTGCGTTATTACGATGCCGAGTTGCGCTATTTGCGTGATGCGGCGAAAGAGTTTGCGCAAACTCATCCTGATCGCGCCGCGATGCTCGATCTCGATAAACCCGGCACACCTGATCCTTACGTTGAACGTCTGTTTGAGGGCTTTGCCTTCTCAATGGGAAGACTGCGCGAAAAAATTGACGACGACCTGCCGGAATTCACCGAAGGGCTGGTGAGCATGTTATGGCCACACTATCTGCGCACCATTCCTTCACTTTCCATTGTGTCGCTGAGCCCCGACGTGCCGTCGATGAAAATGGCAGAAACTGTGCCCGCGGGAATGGAAATCTATTCCCGCCCTGTCGGCCCTAAAAATACTGTCTGCCAGTACCGCACCACGCGTGATATGACGCTTAATCCGCTGGCCGTTTCGAAAGTGGTAATGGCGACTGAGCCGGACGGACGTTCAGTATTGCGCCTGCGTCTCTCATGCAGCACGCAGACTGACTGGTCACAGGTTGATCTGCGTCGTCTGTGTTTTTATCTGGCAGGTGAGGCACCGGTTAGCAGTGCGCTGCATCTGGCCCTTACCCGCCGTCAGGCGGCGCTGTATATCCGCCTTCCCAATCAGGCTGACCGCATCAAACTGGATGGCTGGTTCTCGCCGGGCGGATTCGCGGATGAAGATTTGCTGTGGCCAAAAGGCGAAAGTGCGTTCAGTGGCTATCAGTTGCTGCTGGAGTATTTCACTTTCCGCGAAAAATTCATGTTCGTGCATCTTAACGGGCTGGAATCAGTGACCTTGCCCGCAGGCATCGCATTCTTTGACCTGGAAGTCGTATTCAACAGCCAGTGGCAAAGTGATCTGCCTGTTACCGATGAAGCCATGGCGCTGCATTGTGTGCCGGTGATCAACCTTTTCACGCTGGAAGCAGATCCGCTGCTTATTAACGGACTGGAGAATGAGTACCTGCTGCGTCCGCGCCGTTTACAGGACGGTCATACCGAAATTTATTCGGTCGATTCTGTTACAGGCTCACAACGCACGTCGGATGCGACTTACGTGCCCTTCACCAGCTTCCGTCACCGCGGCGGGATGCAGAGACGCCATGCGCCGGAGCGTTATTTTCACACCCGTGTTAAACGCGGTGTGACCGGGCTGCATGATACGTGGCTAATTCTCGGCGGTCAGCAATGGGAAGTGGATCGCGAATTCACCCGCGAGCCCGTCTCCCTGAAAATTACCGGCACCAACGGTCAGTTACCACGCAAAGCGTTACAAAGCACCTTACTTGATCGCTGTGAGGCCGTATTACAGACGTCGCTGAAAGTCCGAAATCTCAGCAAGCCGACGCTGCCTTCTTATCCTCCGGCAGAAGATCACTTCCAGTGGCGCGTGCTCAGTCATCTTGGCTCCAGTTATCTTAATCTGATGAGCAATGCAGACGTGTTACGCGGGACGCTTGAGCTCTATAACTGGCAGAGCGATGAACTGAACAACCGCCGCCTGGATGCCATTCAGCAGGTGCAACATCATCAAATCCAACGTTTTGAGAAGGGATTTTTGCTGCGCGGCATTGATATCGAAGTCACGCTAGATGGCAATGGCTTTACCGGTGAAGGCGATATTCATCTGTTCGGGGAAATGCTCAACCGCTTCTTTGCGCTTTACGCTGATATTCATTTATTCAATCAGTTAACCCTTATCGTTCAGCCTGCCGGGAAATGCATCCGATGGAAAGAGAATCACAATCAGCGCCTGCCCGGCTGATCGAGCAACTTCAAGATAAACTGCCCTACACCCAGTTTTATCGATTTTGTCAGTTGCTGGAGCAAAGCCAGCCAGATGCCCCTGCTCTGGGCAGCCAGTGGCAAGTCAGACACGACCCCGTACGTTTTCGTCCACATCCGGGGATGGGATTTCCCGCCAGCGAGTTTAAACGGGTGGAAATGCCGGAGCATCCGCATCTTCCACCGACCATCCGCACGACGTTTATCGGGTTGTACGGTGTCGAATCGCCGCTTCCTACATCCTATATCGATGACATTACACAGCGTCGCGATGGTTACGAAGCCGTCGCCGATTTTCTGGATATCTTCAACCACCGGCTGACCACGCAGTATTACCGGATCTGGCGTAAATACTCATATCCCGCCACGTTTGCCCCCGGCGGGATGGATAAAACCTCGAAATATCTGCTGAGCCTGTGCGGGCTGGGCATAGAGGGATGTACGCAAGATATTGCCACGCCGGTTTCCCGTTTTCTGGCACTCACCAGCATGATGCGGCTACCGACACGCACCAGCGAAGGCATTATCGCACTGGTTCAGTTGCTGGCACCGGATACACAGGCGCAGGTACTGGCGCATGACCGCTGCAATATTCCCCTGCGCAAGCAATTGACCATGAGCGCCAGCGCGCCGGTCAGTATGAGCAGCAGCCCGGTGATGGGGCGCCAGACCGTCGATGTGAACTGTCAGGTTTTGCTGAAACTGAAAACTGAAAATCCGGATGAAGCCCGTGAATGGCTTCCGGGTGGCCAGCTTTACACCGATTTGCTGGCGTTGTTGCAGGTGTATCTCGGCTCCCGGTTGCACGTCCGTTTACAACTGTCGGTGTCACGCGCGCTGCTGCCCGATGCAAAGCTTTCCTGCCGCCCGGAAAAATCCGGTGTGCTGCTGGGAAGAACCGCAGTGATGCGCAGGTTAAGGATTACGTCTGCACCCCAAAATAAAACTGAAATGATCACTATTAATCTGGGCCGCTATCAGCGCGTTCAGGAAAATCTTCACAGAAGGGAAACTGATGAATATGGCGACTACCGCTGGTAAAACCCGTTTTACATTACTGATGCTGGCAATGGTAACGACCCTGAGCGGATGCGGGCTGACCCAGAAAGTCAGCGACGGTACGGTTGCTGTGACCAAATCCATTTTTTACAAGCAGGTGAAAACGCTGCATCTGGATATCACAGCACGCGACGCTATCAACAACAATGCCAGCGGCGCTCCGCTTTCAACGGTGGTGCGTATCTATCAGCTGAAAGACAGAAAAGTCTTTGACGATACCGATTATCCGTCGCTGTTTACTGAAGACAGTCAGGCGATAAAAGCCGATCTGCTGGAGCAAAAAGATATCCGGGTTCTTCCGGGGGCAGCAGTGACTATCGACGTGCCGATGAATGAAAAAGCACAGTTTGTGGCGGTCGCGGGTATGTTCCTTTCACCGGATATTACCAACAATACCTGGCGTATCGTGCTAAGCCGTAACGATCTGGATCCGGAAAAGGCGCGCCAGATCGAACTGAATAATCAGGGAATGAAACTGCTGCCACTGAAGGATAAGTGATATGTCGCAACCCTCACTTTACGAAATGCTGCTCGGCAACTTTGCTGGCGGCCTCGATCTGCACAACGTCAGCGAAGAAAATCAGGTGATCCTCTCCGTACTCGACAACATGCAGCGCATCCTCAATTGCCGAGCCGGAACGCTTACCCATCTGCCGGATTACGGTCTGCCGGACATGAGCAAAATCCTGCAAGGAATGCCCGGTACGGCGCATTCACTCCTGGATGTCTTGTCAGAGACCTTGCTGAAATACGAGCCACGCATCAAAAAACTGCACGTTATTTTATTGCCCCAGTCCAGCCCCGGACATCTCGAATACGCCATTGACGCCGAACTGAAAGAGCTTGGCTTAGTGCGATTCGGTACCGAGTTTATGCCGGAAGGCCGCGTGCTGATGCGCCATATGAAACAGCAGAATTACGTCAGTTAAGGAAAACAACCATGTCTATTGAACGCCAGTTGCGCACCGGGGATGACCCGCGTGCGCTGGCTGATTACGCGGTTTTACGCGAAGAACTGAGCAAATTAACCCATCCGGCGCGTCCGGATGTGGACTGGAAAAAGGTGGAACACCTGTGTCTGAACCTGTTCCAGCAAAACGGTATCGAGCTGCAAACGGCCTCCTGGTACACACAGGCCAGAGCGCGGCTAGCGGGCATGCCGGGATTAAATGAAGGGCTGGCGATCCTCGAGGCATTAATTTCACGTCAGTGGCCGGGACTGTGGCCGCAGCCGGTGCACGCGCGGATGGAAATTCTTTCGGGTCTGAGTCAGCGTCTTCAGCAAATATTGCGCGGTATGTCACTGGAATATCATGATTTATCGCAGATTTATCAGGCAGAAAAACTGATCGCTTCGCTTTGCAATGTGTTGCAACGCCTTGAACTGAAACACGTCAGCCAGCTGGAAGCACTGACTAGTTTCATGCATGGTACTGCCGTCAGGCTGGAGAATATGCACGCGACCAGCGATGCAGCAATCGTTTTACCGGCGGCAGCGGCAGAAAAAGCGGAAAAAGAGTGGACCGCGCAACCCGGTGAACAATGGGTGTATGTTGCGCAGAGCGGACCTGCCGAACCGCAGTTGATTGCACCGCCTTCGCCAGTGAAACGTCCGGTGCAGTGGAAAGGGTTTATCGCAGGTATCGTGGTGACGGCATTGGCCGGTACCGGTTTTAAAGCCGGGATAGATGCTTTTTATCATCCGCAAACGGCAGAGCAACTGATGGCGACGCTGCCGGTATTACCAAAATCGCTGAACGCACAGACGCTGGAAACACTTAAGAACCAACAGGCTGAGATGCTCCACCGCGAGGCACCGGCATTTCTGGCCGCCACCCAACAGCAAACACGCCAGCTGGCAGCATTGCCACCGCGCTGGGCACAGGACACCGGAGCACAACTGGTAAAACAGGCGCAAATCCTCTGGCCGGATAACCCCGCATCTCAACAACTGGCAAAAAACTGGACACAGCAGCTTAACGCCAGTGCGATACCGCTGGAAAACCTCGATGGCTGGCAACAGGCGAATACGCAGTTACAGCAACTGGCGGACAAACTCAACGGGCTGGATGAACAACGCGGTAAATACATGACCGTCTCACAGCTAAAATCCTCGGTATTCGCCATCCAGCAGGCGCTGAACAGTTCGCCGCCAGTCGAAGAATCGCTGCGCAAGCTGGCGCAGGATAAACAACAGCAAAAAGGCATATCCCCGCAGCGGATTATGCAACTGGATAACCAGTTCACGCAGTTGCTGAACAGGTATGTGTTGCTCATCCAGAACTTACCGGCGACAACCGAAAAAAATGGTCAGGCAGATCACTAACTGATGTTTGTGGCGGCGGACGTCAGCCATCTTAAATTACAGAGGAAGTATGTCAGCAAAAGAACGGTTTCTAAAAAAATTACAAGACAGCCAGCCTCGCACTGGCTCTTTTGAAAATAAAGGTCAGGCGGATATCGCCGAGTTCCGGCAGCGGATCAGCCTGCTGCAGGAAAACATGGAAGAATGGCTGGAAGGCACCGGTATACGGATCGAAGGCACCACTATCTCACTGGTTGAATGTCTGATGGGCGGGAAATCATTCAGCGTTCCGGGTATACGGCTGTTTTATGAAGACAGGCAGGTGAAATTCACGCCGGTCTATTTATATGGCCAGGGCGTCACAGGCTGTGTGGAATCCAGTCTTTGCGTTCAGGGTCGCGTGACTGTCCTGTGCCGGTTGTTTATGCGTGCTGGCGAAAACAGGGACTGGACATGGCGCCCTGCAAATCCCTTCACCGGGCCAGAGCGGGCGTTTAGTGAAGATGCCTTTTTTGAGCTGATAGAAGGCTTATTACCCTGACGCCTGCGGGCGTCTTTTTTCCTCAGTCACCCGGGCAGACTTCCGTTAAAATGTAAAAAAATGCTACAAAAATTACCTTCCGGCTGCATTTTTCACCAAAACCGATGACATAAATTTACATTGCATTAAAAATAAGAATGCGCTGCCGCTCCTGCAAATTTAACTTTCTTGTTACCAATTTTGCACACAACAAGCCATTACCGAATGCAGGGAAATTACATTTGAAAAACATCACAACTTTTTGATACAGATCAATGCAACAACATGACCTCTCACTTTTTGTGGTTAATTCCCTTCCCCCGCTTTTCTCCGAATTTAGTTTTCCCTCCCCTGCTTTTTACCCGTACTGAAAGTGTTTCAGCGACTAATTTCCCCACGGAACGGTCCCTGTTAATCCCTTCGCGCGATGTGCTTAAATCGGTTTCTCGCAAAACCCCGGCAGTCCCACCCTTTCATTCATGACTTCACCTGCGAATGTCATACATCGCCGGTTCCCGTACCGGTATTGCTGTTTGGAAGGGTAACCTGACACACAAAAGAGGTTGTTATGTTTGGTCTTGATGCGCTAGAACTGGCCCGGATCCAGTTTGCCTTCACCGTCTCTTTTCACATCATTTTTCCCGCTATTACTATCGGGCTTGCCAGTTTTCTGGCTGTTCTGGAAGGCATGTGGCTGAAAACAAAAAAAGAGGCATATCGCGACCTGTATCATTTCTGGTCGAAAATCTTTGCCGTTAACTTCGGTATGGGCGTGGTCTCCGGTCTGGTGATGGCTTACCAGTTCGGCACCAACTGGAGTATGTTCTCGTCATTCGCGGGCAGCATTACCGGTCCGCTGCTGACGTACGAAGTGTTAACTGCATTTTTCCTCGAAGCTGGCTTCCTCGGCGTGATGCTGTTCGGCTGGAACCGCGTCGGACCGGGCCTGCACTTCTTCTCTACCTGCATGGTGGCGCTCGGCACACTGATGTCGACGTTCTGGATCCTCGCTTCCAACAGCTGGATGCAAACCCCGCAGGGCTACGAGATTGTTAACAACCTGGTGGTGCCGGTCAGCTGGATGAAGGTTATCTTCAACCCGTCCTTCCCGTTCCGCTTAATGCACATGACTACCGCCGCGTTTCTGGCGTCTGCCTTCTTCGTGGGTTCTGCTGCGGCATGGCATTTGCTGCGCGGTCGCGATACGCCAGCCATCCGTACCATGTTGTCGATGGCAATGTGGATGGCGCTGATCGTCTCGCCAATTCAGGCATTCCTGGGCGATGCGCACGGCCTGAATACCCTGAAATATCAGCCTGCTAAAATCGCGGCCATCGAAGGCCACTGGGAAAATAAAGACAACAAACCTTCCCCGCTGGTGCTGATCGGCTATCCCGATATGAACCGTGAAGAAACCCGTTACGCGATTGAAATCCCGTATCTGGGCAGCCTGATCCTGACGCACAGCCTGACGCATCAGATCCCGGCGCTGAAATCCTTCCCGAAAGAAGACCGCCCGAACTCTTCCGTCATCTTCTATACCTTCCGCATCATGGCCGGTCTCGGCATGCTGATGATTTTGCTGGGGGTGCTGAGCCTGATCCTGCGCCGTGGCGGCAAAATGTATACCTCTAAAGCGTTCCTGCGCTTTGCTTTCCTGATGGGGCCTTCCGGTCTGCTGGCGTTGCTGGCGGGTTGGATCACCACGGAAATGGGGCGTCAGCCGTGGGTAGTTTATGGCCTGCTGCGTACCAAAGATGCGGTATCTAACCATAACGTCATCCAGATGAGCGTCAGCCTGATCCTGTTCATCGTCATTTACTGTTCGGTGTTTGGTGTCGGTTACGGCTACATGATGCGTCTGATCCGCAAGGGTCCGCAGGCGCACGAAGGTGAAAGTGTTGATCACGGTGGTCCGGGCCAGCACCGCACGCCTGCGCGTCCGCTGTCTGCGATTTCAGAATCACTGACTGACGAAAATAAGGGAGCTTGATAATGGGTATCGACTTACCGCTGATCTGGTTTTTGATCATCATCTTCGGCGTGATGATGTATGTGGTGATGGACGGATTCGACCTGGGTATCGGCCTGCTATTCCCGCTGGTGAAAAAAGAACACGACCGTGATGTGATGATGAACACCGTTGCGCCGGTCTGGGACGGCAACGAAACCTGGCTGGTGCTCGGCGGTGCGGCACTGTATGGCGCATTCCCGCTGGCGTACTCGGTGATTCTGGATGCACTGACTATCCCGCTGACCCTGATGCTGTTCGGTCTGATTTTCCGTGGCGTAGCCTTTGAATTTCGTTTCAAAGCCAGTCCGGCCAAACGTCACGTGTGGGACAAATCTTTCATCTGGGGTTCGGTGATCGCCACCTTCTGTCAGGGCGTGGTGCTGGGCGCGGTGATCAACGGAATTCCGGTGGTGAACCGGACTTATGCCGGTGGCGCACTGGACTGGCTGACGCCGTTCACGCTGTTCTGTGGTTTTGCGCTGGTGGTGGCTTATGCCCTGCTCGGCTGCACCTGGCTGATTATGAAAACCGAAGGCGAATTGCAGGAAGCGATGCACAAAATCGCTAAACCCCTGTTGCTGGTATTCCTGCTGGTGACGCTTGCAGTCAGCCTGTGGACGCCACTGACCCACAGCGATATCGCCACCCGCTGGTTCTCGCGCCCTAATCTTTACTGGTTCCTGCCGGTACCGGTGCTGGTGGTGCTGGTCTCCGCGTGGATGTATCGCGCCATCAGCAAAAATGCGCATCACGCGCCGTTCCTGCTGACGCTGGCGCTGGTGTTCCTCGGCTATACCGGTCTGGGGATCAGCATCTGGCCGAACATCATTCCGCCGTCCATTTCTATCTGGGAAGCGGCTTCACCGCCGCAAAGCCAGGGCTTTATTCTGGTCGGCGCACTGTTCATCATCCCGATCATTCTGGTGTACACCTTCTGGAGCTACTACGTGTTCCGCGGGAAAGTCACACCGGATCAGGGTTATCACTGAGGAATCGCGTTATGAATCTCATCAGAAAAATGGATGACAGCAACATCACTAAAGCCCCGTTCTTAAAGCGTGTCGGCTGGATGGCCGTCATCTGGGGCGGCAGCGTGCTGGCGTTATTTGTTGTGGCATCGGTGTTTCATCTGCTGATGTTTGCGGCAGGAATGAGAAGTCATTAAATGAAAACGATTGGGAGGAATTTTGCTGGTGCACGCAATGTCGAAGCAAGCTTCAACTCCCTAAAATTGCTGTAATACCCCACCCCAACCCTCCCCTTCGCAGGGGAGGGAGCCGGGCGCTGTCTTCCTCAGCATCGGGAGATTAAGGGTCGGTTTGCCTTGCTCCTCCCCCTGCGAAGGGGGAGGCTGGGAGGGGGTTTAGCAGACAACTCTGCTATGCCCTCTCCCTTTTTTATTTCTCCAGCACCCGCCCGATAAAATCGAGAATATCGTCCATCGCTTCCTGACGTGCGGCGGCGGAAGGCATGACGATCAGCTGATCGGAATAGCCATTCATGATGGCAGACAACTGGCGGGTAACGCGTCCGGCATCGGTCGGGCGGAACACGCCGCTGTCGATCCCGGCGCGGATAATGTCAGCCAGCAGCGCCAGCCACTTATGCACCATCAGCCGCGCCAGTTCGGCGTAAGCCTCATTATGCGCCGCCAGTTGCCACAGCGAACCATACAACTGCCAGATATCGCCCTGCGTATCGGGCAGATAATTGCACACCAGCGTGTGTAATTTTGCTTTGGGCTCAAGCGGTGAAATTTCAGCGGAAAACTCTTTCAGCTCCGCCATCATCACCACCGACAGCGCTTCAACGCACAGCGTCTGCCAGTCAGGAAAATAATGATAAATGTGGCTGCGGGAAATCCCGACGTACTCCGTCAGCTCGCGCGTCGTGACTTTTTCAATCCCCTTTTCGATAAAGAGACTGATAGCTCCGTCAAGAATTTTAGCCCTTAACGCTTCCCGGTTTTCTTTCATAATTTATCCTGTACTGGCATTGAGCAGTTGCTCAGACCGGCATTTTATCAGGAAGCCTGGCGTGTGCCCACGGACTTACGCAGCACGATTTTCAGCACCACGACGCTGGTAATCACCAGCACAGCCGCAGAAATCAGCACCGCCAGAAACGCCTGATCAAACGCTGTTCGCGCCAGACTGGTCAGTAACGAAGCATGCTCAGGACTGAGATGCCCGGCGAGCGTCAAGGCTTCATCAAGACTGTCATACGCCGTTTCACCGCTGACCAGTCCTTGCGGAAGTGTCAGGCTGCGGCTGTAAACCGCCGTCATCAGGCCGCCCAGCAAGGTCACGCCGAGCACGCCGCCCATTTCCCACGACACATCTTCTATCGCGGCCACCATTCCGGCCTTGTCTTCCGGGGCGTTGAGCATGATCGACGTCGAGGCTGCGGTCACTGCGCCACCAAGGCCAAAACCTAAAATAAACAGACTGATCAGCTGTATCACCGCGCTGCCATCGTAGACCAGGGCGTGAATGACGATGCCGAGTGCAGATATCGCGAAGCCGCCGAGCATCATTTTGCGCACACCGACACGCGGGATCAGCATACCCGCCAGCGGCGAGGCCAGCGCAGACGCCACCGGGATCGGCAGGATAAACATCGCCGCCATAAACGGCGTCAGTCCAAGCACCAGCTGCAACCGCTGGCTCAGCACCAGTTCGATTCCGATCAGTGCAATCATTGACGTGATCGCCACGCCCACGCCACAGGCAAACGCACGGTTGCGGAACAGTGAAAAGTCGATCATCGGCTGTACTGCGCGTTTTTGTCTTCTGACGAATAAACCGAGGAACAGGACGCCTGCGGCCGCAGAACCCATGATCACCAGCCACGACGAATTAATCTGGCTCAGCTCTTTCAGCGCGTAAATCACGCCCACCAGCCCCGCCATCACCAGCGCAGAACCGGCAAAATCACACGGACGTTGTTTATTACCTTCACCGCGCGGGATCAGCGCCTGTGCAAACGGGAAAACGGCCAGCACAATCGGCACGTTGATCAGGAACACCGAGCCCCACCAGAAATATTCCAGCAGCACACCGCCAATGACCGGCCCGAGCGCCGCAGCGCCGGAAGCCACCGCCGACCAGATGCCGATCGCCAGCGCACGTTCACGTTCGTTGGTAAATACGTGGCGCACAATTGCCAGCGTCGCAGGCATCATCATCGCCGCGCCAATCGCCAGGAAAACGCGGGAGGCGATCAGCATTTCAGCGCTGGCAGAAAACGCCGCGCACAGGGAAGCGAACGCAAATACCGGCAGCCCGCTCATAAAAAGATTTTTGTGTCCGATGCGGTCACTGAGCATTCCCGCGCCCGGTAACAGACCGGCGACCACCAGCGGATAGGCATTCACTATCCATAATTTTTCCGATGCCGTGGCGCCCAGCGCCTGCGTCAGACGCGGTAAAGCGGTGTACAACACGGTCATATCAATGATGATCAAAAAGAGTGTACTGGTGACAATCGCAAGTATCAGCCAGCGGTTATTGACGAACATAAAAAGTGCCTCAGATAGATTTTGAGCAAACGCTCAAGGCCAGCAAGGTACTTGAGCAACCGCTCAAAATCAAGCAGCATCTGCCTGCCAGTTGATGAAGCGTTGAAGATGTAACGGGGGAAAACGTCAGATTTACAGGCAATAAAAAAGCCCGCTCGGAAGCGGGCTAAAAAGGGCAAAACAGACTTTTGTCTCAACTTTCTTATTATCTCCCTGGTGCAGGATTTCTTATTCTTTCACCGTCTCCTCGAGTGTGAAGCGCCCTAACGGGTTCTGGTGGAAATCTTTGATATTTTTTCGGGTCACGTTGCGGTACGGGCTGTAATACAGATCAATCCAGTTCACATCGGCTTTCGCCATTTTCTGCAAATCGATGTACATCTGTTCACGCTTCTTCGGATCCATCTCCACCCGCGCGGCGGCCACCAGCGCTTTCACTTTGTCATTGTGATAACGCGTCATGTAATTCATGTTCGAGTCATGGCCCAGCGTAAAGGTGGTTTTCTGATCAGGGTCGAGAATGTCGTTCGTCCAGTACATCACCGAAATGTCATAGTCCCCCGCCACTAACATGTCCCAGCTCTGGCTCGGATCCACTTTCTGCAAGTTGGCAGTGATCCCGGCTTTTGCCAGTTGCTGTTGCAGCAATACCGCAATCTGTTCATCCACTTCATCACCGGCATTCACCAGATATTTCAGGGTCAGATTTTTCACTCCGGCGGCGGCCAGCAGTTGTTTGGCTTTTTCCGGGTCGTACGGGCGTTGCAGGTTGTCAGCGTAATGATACAGCGCGCCATCAGGGATGTAGGAGTTGGCGATTTTGCCGTAACCAAACGTCACGGTATCAATAATGGCTTTTTTATCGATGGCGAAGTCCAGCGCCTGACGCACTTCCACTTTGCCCAGGTCACCGTGAGAATGGTTGATCAGCAGGTGATCTTCACGGGTTGACGTATCCAGTTCGACGGCGAGTTTCGGGTCTTTTTGCAGCGATGAAATGCGCGAGAACGGAATCGACAGTGCCGCGTCAATTTCTCCGGCCTGCACTTTCAGCATGCGGGTATTGTCGTCCGGCAGCGTCAGCCACTCGACGCCATCGAGTTTCACTTTTGCGGCGTCCCAGTAGTACGGGTTCTTCACCAGTTCGACTTTCTCACCGCGCGTCCACTCTTTCACGCTGAACGCGCCGGAACCCACCGGGTGTTCGGCAAAATCATCCGCGCCCTGTTTGGTCAGCGCCTGCTGCGAAATCACCGAGGCATTCGGAAGTGCCAGTTGAGAAAGGAATGCTGCCGACGGCGTTTTCAGGGTGATCACCAGCGTATGGGCATCGGGGGCTTTCAACGTATCGATAATGCTGTATGAATCCTTCCACAGCGATCCGGCGTCATCACGGATACGCGTCAGGCTGAACACAGCATCAGAGGCGGTCACCGGTGTGCCGTCAGAGAATTTCGCGTCGCGCATTTTCAGCGTATAGGTTTTACCGTCCGGCGAAATCGTCCAGCTTTCAGCCAGGCCCGGCAGCAGTTTGGTGCCGGTATTGTCAACGCGCACCAGCGGATCGAACACGTTGGAGAACACCCAGTTATCGGCGTTTTGCGCCGACTTGATCGGGTCAAATGTGGTGCTGTCTTCACGACGGCCGATGGTCAGTACCCCCGCAGCCTGCGCCATTTCGCTGACCAGACTCAACGCCAGCAGCACCCCGGCGGCCACAACGTTAAAATGCTTTTGCTTCATGTAACATTCCTTCAGTCATCGGATTGATCCCGTCGCTTTTGTGGTTATCAAGAACACAGGCGAAGGCATGGTCGGCAATATGCCGGGTTTCAGGTGCCGCACCGTGCCTGCACTCAGGCAGCGCAAAGGCACAGCGTGGATGGAAAGCGCAGCCCGCAGGCAACGAAACCGGGCTGGGTGGTTCTCCCTGTAACGGATGCTCCGGCAGCGGCCGGTCGGGGTCGATTTCAGGGATTGCCGCTACCAGCGCGGCGGTATACGGATGGCGCGGCGCATTAAACACCGTTTGCGTCGGCCCGCTTTCGACAATACGTCCGAGATACATCACCGCCACGCGGTCACACAGGCGGCGCACAATCGCCAGATCATGGGCAATAAATAAGATCGCCAGCCCCATGCTTTCGCGCAGATCCATCAGCAGATTGATGATCTGCGCCTGAATCGACACATCCAGCGCCGCAACACATTCATCAGCGACAATCAGGCGTGGCTCGATAGCCAGCGCCCGGGCAATGCCGGCGCGCTGACATTGTCCACCGCTCAGCGCCTGCGGACGGCGCGTGGCATGTTCCGGGCTGAGGCCGACCAGCGTCAGCAACGTGCTTACCCGCGCCGGGATCTCCGCTTTCGCCACTTTGTTGTGTACCCGCAACACCTCGCCGATACTTTCGCCAATCGTCTGGCGCGGGTTGAGTGAGGAAAACGGATCCTGAAAAATCATCGCGGTTTGCTGTCGCAGACGGGCAATGTCAGGTTTCATGCCGTCGGTAATCAGTTGCCCGTTAAAACGAACCCGTCCGGCGCTGGCATTTTCCAGCTGCAACATCGCCCGCCCGAGGGTACTTTTTCCGCTGCCCGATTCACCGACCAGCCCCAGCGTTTCGCCTGCGTGAATATGCAGGGACACACCGTTCACCGCCTGAACGTGACGCTTTTTGAGGCCAAAGCCGGAGACCGGAAATGTCACGGAGAGTGCTTCCACTTCCAGCAGCGGATACGGCTGCGGCGTGAGATCAGACGAATGACTCATTGTGCCTCCCGTGGTTCAGCGGATGATGACAGGCCGTTGCGTGGCCGCCCGCTGACATCGCGGGTTGATTTTCACGGCAGAGCGCGGACGCCTGCGCACAGCGGGGATGAAAACGGCAACCACTGGGAAAATGTGCTGCGACCGGTGGCTGACCGGGCAGCGTGATCAGCCGTCCGCAACCGCCTTCACTGACCGGCTGACAGTCAATCAGGCCGCGCGTATAAGGATGCTGCGCCTGGGCTAGGACCGGCCGTTTTTCACCGGTTTCACATAAACGCCCGCCGTACATCACCGCAATGCGGTCACAGGTTTGCGCCACCACGCCAAGGTCGTGAGTGATCAGAATAATCGCGATACCCAGCCGGTCGCGCAGATCGCGGAGCAGACGTAAAATCTGCATCTGCACCGTGACATCCAGCGCCGTGGTCGGTTCATCAGCAATCAGCATTTTGGGTTCGCAGGCCAGCGCCACGGCGATCATTGCCCGCTGACGCATGCCGCCGGAAAACTCGTGCGGATAGTTATCTGCCCGTCGCTGCGGATCCGGAATACCGACCTGACGCAGCAGTTCCACCGCCTGACTCTGCGCTTCACGGCGGCTGGCCCCAAAATGCAGACGGCGGCTTTCAGCAATCTGCTGACCGATGGTCATCACCGGATTCAGATGGCTGGCCGGATTCTGGAAAATCATGCCGATCTCCCGCCCGCGAATGGCCGTCATGCGTTTATCGTTCAGCGTCAGTAAATCGGTGCCATTGAGGCGGATTTCCCCGGCGCGAATATGCAGCCCTTCACCGGGCAGCAGGCGCATCATGGCGCGACAGCTCAGGGTTTTGCCGGAGCCACTTTCGCCGACCAGCCCGAGAATATCGCCCGCATTCAATGTCAGCGAGAGTCTGTCCACCAGCGCCACACCTTGCCGGTCTTCAATGGTTAAGCCGGAAACCTGCATTAACGTCATGGCCGTTCCCCCAGTTTGTCACCCAGTCCGTCCGCCAGCAGGCTGAAACTCATCGCCAGCACCACAATCGCCAAACCGGGGAAGGTGGTTATCCACCACGCCGTAGTAATAAAGCTCTGGCCTTCGGCGACCATCACGCCCCATTCCGCTACCGGCGGCTGGACGCCCAGGCCGAGATAACTCACCGACGCGCCACTGAGTAACACCAGCACGCAGTCGGACATCGAGAACACCAGCGAACTGGTCAGCGCGTTGGGCAGAAGATGCAAAAGTAAGATACGCGGATGGCTGTAGCCCAGGCTGCGCGCGGCCAGAATGAAATCCCGGTGTTTAAGCGTCAGCACCTGCGAGCGCACCAGACGGGCATACGACACCCAGCCCACCATCGCCATCGCGATATAAAAACTGCCCAGTCCCGGCCCGAGAATGGCGATGATCGACAGCATCAGCACCAGAAAAGGAAACGCCAGCACCACGTCTATCACCCGCATGAAAAAGGTATCGACTGCGCCGCCGAGATATCCGGCAAACGCGCCGATCAGCGTGCCGAAGGTAAACGGAAAAATCACACCAATCAGACAGATTTGCAGATCAATCCGTGCCCCCCACATCACGCGGGAAAGAATGTCGCGGCCAAAGTTATCGGTGCCAAACGGATGGGCGAACGTTGGGGGTGACAGTGTCACAGATGCATCCTGCGCAATCGGATCGAACGGCGCGATCCACGGACTGAGCAGCGCAATCAGAACCCAGACACTCAGCATCAGCATGCCGAGCCGTAACGCCTGCTGGCGCGGCAACCAGCGCAGGTGAAAATGCCCCATGCGTTGTGTCGCTATCTTTTCGGTCATGCTCATAGCTTCACCCTCGGATCCAGCGCCACAGTCAGTAAGTCTGCAATCAGGTTCACGATGACTGTCGCCAGGGCGAACACCAGCACCACACCCTGCACCACCATGTAATCACGGCTGATAATGGCTTTCACCAGCAACTGCCCCATACCGGGAATGGCAAATACGCTCTCAATTACCACCGTGCTGCCAATCAGCCAGCCGATATTTACTGCCAGCAGATTGACTGTCGGCACCAGTGAATTGGGCATCACATGTCGCCAGAAAATACGGTTTTCGTTTTGCCCCCGCGCACGGGCGGCGGTGACGTAATCATTCTGTAATTCCATCAGCAGACTGGCGCGCAGGTTACGGGTCAGAACCGCTGACAGCGCCAGCGCAACGGTCAGGCACGGCAGAAACAGGTGATGAATACGCTCGCCGACATCGCTGCCATAACCCGACACCGGGAACCAGCCGAGGGACAGGCTGAACAGTAAAATCATCATGATCGCCAGCCAGAACGCCGGTAATCCGAGGCCGATAGTAGAAAGTAAACGGATCACCTGATCCGCCAGTTGCCCGCGATGTCGTGCCGCGCCGGCCGCCAGCGGCACAGTAAACAGCATCGCCAGCAGCACGCTGCCGAGCACCAGATACAGGGTTGGCTCAATACGCGACATGATCAGCGTTAACGTATCCACACGGTAAATCAGTGACTTGCCCATCTCGCCATGAAACAGGTTGCGCAGAAAATAGAGATATTGCTGCCAGACCGGCAGATCCAGTCCGTACTGCACCCGGATTCGGGCGATGGCTTCCGGTGTGCTGCGTACCCCAAGCAGGATCCGCGCCGGATCGCCGGGTATGGCGCGCACCATCACGAAAGTCAGAATACTTATCCCCAGCAACACCGGCAGCAGTTGCAGCGGTCGCCAGAGCAAAAATCGGTAACGGTGCATGACAATCCTCTTAATGACAGTTTCTGGTGCAGAGCGAGAGTCTTTTCCCCTGTGGCTTTACGTTATCCGCAGTCAGGCCGCGCCGGTAGTTAGCAAAAATACTAGGTTTGCACCGTCAGCGATGTGGCACCGCGATTGCATAAATTTTCCTTACCAGGTGAGATTGAGCAAAACCGGTGCCCGATCAGCCCATTCAGACTGGCAAACAGTGATGCGGAGATAAATTCATGAAGCTCGCGGTGCAAGAGAGTGCAGTGTCTTTGCGGGAAACGACCGTTGATGGTGCGTTTGATCAGCTTTTCGCTCAGACCTCGCGCCTGGGGTTTGACGCCCTGATTTACGACTACACGCCGGTACCGCGTTCGCTTGAGGGCGAGCTGATCACACCGTCGCTGTTGCGGATGGGTAATGTGCCCGGCGACATGCAGCGGTTATGGCTGGAGAACGGGTATTATCAGGTCGATCCGGTGCAGCATTACGCTCTCGAAAGCTGCGCACCGTTTGTCTGGTCTTATCAGCGCCCGGACAATACCTCGCTGCAAAACCGCCTCAGTGACCTCAACAAACCGGTCACCCATTACATGTGCGATAACAACATGCCGAGCGGCGCGACGGTGCCGTTGCATTTGCCAAATGGTGGATTTGTGACGGTCACCGGCATTCACACCGGTGCGGGACATGAGCTGGATATTCATGATGTATTGGCCGAACTGAGCCTGCTGGCGCTGACCTTTCAGGAGTGCGTGTTTCCGCTGTTCGACAGCAGCATTCTCACCTGTCGCCACGTGCGCTTAAGCAAGCGCGAACGCGAATGTCTGACGTGGGCGGCAGAAGGCTTAACCGCCAAAGAGATCGCCCGCAAACTCAACCGGTCGATTGCCACCGTCACGCTCCATCTCAATACCGCCGCCCGCAAACTGGGGGCCAGTAACCGTGTGCAGGCCGTGGTTCGCGCGATGCATTACCGTTTACTCGACAGTTAATCTGCCCTGTTTTCTATCTTTTTTACTAGCTGTTCAACGCCGCCCCGATGTTTACCCTGTGGTTATTATTCACCGACAGGGGAAACAAAATGTACAACATCACTGAAGGCTATGCGCCGTTTCAGGAATACCAGACCTGGTACCGCATCTGTGGCGATTTACACAACGGCAAGACTCCGCTGGTTATTGCTCACGGCGGCCCCGGCTGCACCCATGATTACGTTGATGCCTTCCGCGATATCGCCGGAACCGGCCGCGCGGTGATCCACTACGATCAGATTGGTAATGGTCGCTCGACCCACCTTCCCGACAAACCCGCCGGCTTCTGGCAGCCCGCGTTCTTTCTGGCGGAACTGGATAATTTGCTACGCCATCTGGGCATTGAAAAAGATTACGCGCTGCTCGGCCAGTCCTGGGGCGGCATGCTCGGTGCCGAACACGCCGTCATGCAACCTCCTGGCCTGAAAGCGCTGGTCATCGCCAACTCACCGGCCTCGATGGAACTCTGGTTGCAGGCCGCCGCCCGCCTGCGCAGCGAACTGCCGCCGGAGGTTCAGGAAACCTTACTGGCACATGAAGCCGCCGGAACCCTCAACAGCGCAGAATACAAAGCGGCGTCGCAGGTATTCTATGCCCGTCATGTCTGCCGTCTCGATCCGTGGCCGGAGGAGGTAAAACGTACCTTTGCGGCGATGGACGAGGATCCGACGGTGTACCTCGCCATGAACGGCCCGACTGAATTCCACGTCATTGGCAGCATGAAAGACTGGACGGTGATCGACCGCCTGCCCGCCATTAACGTGCCGGTATTGCTGATTTCCGGCCGCTACGATGAAGCCGCTCCCGACGTGGTGCAGCCGTTCGCAGATTTAATCAAAGGCGCTGAATGGGTGATTTTCGAGAATTCGAGCCACATGCCACACGTCGAGGAACGGGAAGCCTGTATGAAATGCGTCGGGGAGTTTCTGGAGATCAACAGCTCCCGCTGATGACGTATACAGGCTGCTTCTGGCTTATCCCGAAGCAGCCTGAGGGAATATTCTTTATGCCCCGATGACTCACATCGTTAACGGCTGACACCGGGCGATTGCCCGGTAATGCGCTTATAAGCCCGGCTAAACGCAGCCTGTGAGGTATAACCCAGACGAAATGCCACGTTCTCGATAGAAATCTTGCTGTCTGAGAGCCACTGCGTGGCGAGTTGCATGCGCAGTTCCGTCACGTAACGCAACGGCGATACGCCAATCATCGATTGAAAACGCGCGGCGAAAACCGAGCGCGAGATGTGCGACTCTGCCGCCAGCTCCGCGACGGTCCAGTTCCTGCCCGGCTGCCGGTGCAGCGCCAGAATTGCCCTAGCCAGCCGGGGTTCCCGCAATGCAGCGGCAATGCCTGAGGCATTTTCACATCCACATTCCACCCACCCGCGAACGATCATTGCCGCGGCAACTTCCGCAAGCCGGGCCAGAATGCCTGCAAAGCCGATACGGCCGGAGCATATTTCACGTTTCATCGAATCAATCACCGGCAACAGTCCGGGATAGCGTTCGCCTTTGGCATCCGCCACCATGGTTTCCGGCATCAGTTTACCCAGACTTTGCATTCCGCCCAGATCAAACGCCATGCAGCCATAAAAAAGAATCGCGCCCGGTATCGTATCCCTGCTCGGGCAGGTATCCACACCACTCACGGCTTCCCCTAATGGCGCGACATCGAAGTCGTCAATGTCCTGAGCGGTATGGCCGGGTTCAGAAAGAAGCTGATGTGCCATTCCGTGCGGCATAAAAATGACATCACCGGCAGACAATGGATGGATCGCGCCATCCCCGGTTTTAAGAACAGCGGAACCGACGGCAAGATAGTGAAAATAAGCATGTCCGGGCCTCGGTTTGAACGCCATGCCAAATTCAGAGCCGGTCTGGATGCGGCGATATTGCACACCACGCAGACGCATTCCTGTCAGGAGTTCACTGATCAGGTCAGAAGAAAGGGCAAAGGGATCGTGCTGGGTCATTTCAGGAGTAATAGTCAAAAAACAAGGATTTCGAATCATAGATCATCTCAACCATCCTGCCTAGACTCTGCGCTACGTTAATCTTCAGGAACATTTGAAATGAATCATAAAACAGAGGGCTCAGCGCCCGCGACCCGACAAGATGTGCAACAGGCTCCGCCAGCATGGATGGCAGTCTTCTCCCTCACCATGGGCGTGTTCGGTTTGTTAACAGCAGAATACCTGCCAGCCAGCCTGTTAACGCCCATGGCCTCAGACCTGCAGGTGACAGAAGCATTGGCCGGTCAGGCGGTGACGGTCACCGCGGTTATCGCGCTGTTTGCCGGACTGCTGGTACCGGGCCTGACCCGTAAGCTTGACCGCAGAACCGTTCTGTTAAGTTTTACTGTGCTGATGATCGCCTCAAACCTGCTGGTCGCCCTTTCCTCCAGCCTTGCCGTGTTGCTGGTGATGCGGATCCTGCTTGGCGTCGCGCTGGGCGGATTCTGGAGTATGGCCGCAGCGGTCGCGATGCGGCTGGTTCCGGAGAAACTCGTGCCGCGGGCACTGTCGGTTATCTTCAGTGGTATTGCGGTGGGAACCGTCGTTTCCGTGCCGCTGGGAAGCTTTCTCGGTGAACTCTATGGCTGGCGCAGCGCGTTCATTGCCGCGGCTCTGGTGGGAGGAGTCACTCTTGCTTTTCAGTGGTTCACATTACCGCGCATGGCGCCCCGTCAGGTTACACATATAGCATCAGTCTTAACATTGCTGCGCCGTCCCGGCATTGCCACGGGGATGTCCGGCTGTGTGCTGGCACATACCGGCCAGTATGCCCTGTTTACGTATATTCGCCCTTCTCTGGAAAGCGTGAGTCATGTAAATGCGGGCGGACTGGCCCTGCTATTGCTCGGATTCGGAGTGGCAAATTTTGCGGGTACATTGCTGGCCGGATGGATAATGACTTACAGCCTTCGCCTGACGCTGATTGTGATGCCTTGTTTAGTCGGTATCGCAGCGCTGGGGATGATATTACTGCCCGTTCAGATCACCGGACTCACTCTGCTGGTTTTGCTGTGGGGGCTGGCATTCGGCGGTGTCCCCGTCGCCTGGTCAAACTGGGTAACCCGCTCGGTGCCCGATCAGGCTGAGAGCGCAGGAGGCATGGTGGTGGCTGCCGTGCAATCTTCTATCGCGGCCGGTGCGGCACTGGGAGGCGTCATGTTCGGACTGGGGGGGATCTCCGGGGTATTTATCACGGCAGGTATTGTGATGTTAAGTGCTGCGCTGATCATTGCCTTGTGCGTCAGGGTTGGCCTGTCCGGTGACGGCGCAGAAACCCAGTCCCTTCAGCACGAATAGCGTCAGGGAAATACGCTGATGATCATTCAGTAAATTCCTAAAAACAGCTAAAATTAATTCCACACAACCATTGTTACCATCATATCCGAATACTCAATTTATCATCATGTTAAAACTATTTCCGGTTCATTTCCCTGAACCGGATTGAGCTATAACAGTTTTATTAAAATTGAATATACGTTTTAGGGATAAAATTTACTCCCGGCGGAGTAAAAAATACAGATGAAATATAAATCCTTAAAAATCAATAAACCACACCATGCTGGCGACAATGTTTTTAATTTCTATCATGCGCAGGCGGGAAATAAAATCAATTTCGCTTCACGAAAAAAACAACAATTAACCCATTGAATTTTAATGATAAAAATGAAAATAACCTGAACTGTTATAGTGTATTTTCACCAAACTGTATCTACCCCGCAAAATAATATCAGTGCACAATCCTTTCATCTTAATCACGTATAAATCACAAGTGTACTCTGTATGTTAATTTTAATTAACGTGTCCCACTTTCTCCACAGGGGATGTCAGCAATGTTTGGATTAGATGCTTTTCACCTGGCAAGAATACAATTCGCATTCACCGTGTCTTTTCACATCATATTTCCTGCCATTACGATCGGGCTGGCCAGTTTTCTTGCGGTGCTTGAAGGGATGTGGCTGAAAACCGGCAACCGCAGTTACCGGGATCTGTATCATTTCTGGTCCAAAATTTTTGCTGTTAACTTTGGCATGGGGGTCGTGTCAGGTCTGGTGATGGCCTATCAGTTCGGCACCAACTGGAGCGGATTCTCGCAATTTGCCGGTAGCATTACCGGCCCTTTACTGACCTATGAAGTGCTGACCGCATTTTTCCTCGAAGCCGGTTTTCTGGGCGTGATGTTGTTCGGCTGGAACCGGGTGGGGCCTGGCCTGCATTTCTTTGCGACCTGTATGGTGGCGCTGGGCACGCTTATCTCCACCTTTTGGATCCTGGCATCGAACAGCTGGATGCATACTCCGCAGGGCTATGAAATTGTCAATGGCGTCGTGGTGCCGACGGACTGGTTTAAGGTCATTTTTAACCCGTCATTTCCTTATCGTCTGTTCCATATGTCCATCGCGGCTTTCCTCGCCAGTGCGTTCTTTGTGGGGGCTTCCGGTGCCTGGCACCTGCTTCGCGGCAATGATACGCCAGCGGTTCGGAAAATGTTTTCCATGGCATTGTGGATGGCGCTGATCGTCGCCCCCATTCAGGCAATGGTCGGTGACGCCCACGGACTGAATACGCTGGAATATCAGCCCGCCAAAATTGCGGCCATTGAAGGGCACTGGGAAAATCCGCCCGGGGAAGCCACACCGTTAATTCTTTTTGGCATCCCGGATATGGAGCAGGAACGCACGAAATATGCGCTGGAGATCCCTTATCTGGGCAGTATGATCCTGACACATAGCCTGCAAAAACAGGTGCCCGCGCTGAAGAGTTTCCCGAAAGAAGATCGTCCCTATTCGCCGGTAGTTTTCTGGTCTTTCCGCATCATGGTCGCGCTCGGTCTGCTGATGATCACGGCAGGCGTGCTGGGTGTGTGGCTGCGTTATAAAAAGCGGCTTTATCAGTCCCGCCCGTTCCTTTGGTTCACGCTGCTGATGGGACCTTCCGGTCTGATTGCCCTGCTTGCGGGCTGGTTTACTACTGAAATTGGCCGTCAGCCGTGGGTGGTTTATGGCGTTCAGCGCACCCGCGATGCCGTCTCCGCGCACGGTGAAATGCACATGAGCCTCAGCCTGTTAGCTTTCCTGCTGGTGTACTCGTCCGTTTTTGGTATTGGCTACGTTTACATGATGCGTCTTATCAAAAAAGGGCCGGTGACCGGTGAAGGTGATGAGGTTTCTCACGGTGGACCAGGTAAGCCAAACACACCGGCGCGTCCGCTGTCTGCGGCGCAGGAAGGGCTGAGCAATCCTGAGGGAAGTAAAAAATATGATTGATTACACTATTATATGGTTTGGAATTATCGTATTTGCGAACCTGATGTACATCGTAATGGATGGCTTTGATCTGGGTATCGGTATTTTATTCCCGTTCAATAAAGACAAAACCGAACGCGACATGATGGTCAACACCGTTGCACCGGTGTGGGACGGTAATGAAACCTGGCTGGTACTGGGCGGCGCGGCCTTATACGGCGCTTTCCCGCTGGCTTATTCGGTGATCACCGATGCACTCACCATTCCGTTAACCCTGATGCTTTTCGGTCTTATTTTTCGCGGCGTGGCGTTTGAATTTCGCTTCAAGGCGACCGAAAAGCACCGTCCGTTTTGGGACAAATCGTTCATTGCCGGTTCCATCGTGGCCACCTTCAGTCAGGGCGTGGCCGTCGGCGCAGTGCTTAATGGCTTTGAGGTGACAGGCAGAACGTATAGCGGCTCAGCGTTAAGCTGGCTGGCCCCCTTCCCTATTTTTTGTGGTATCGGGCTGGTGGTCGCCTACGCGCTGCTGGGCTGTACATGGTTAATCATGAAAACGGAAAATGCCCTGCATCAGAAGATGTGCCGTCTGGCTAAACCCCTGGTGATCACGCTGCTGGCGATCACCGGTGTGATCAGCATCTGGACGCCGCTGACCCATGCCGATATTGCTCATCGCTGGTTCAGCATGCCGAATCTGATCGCCTTTCTGCCGGTGCCGGTACTGGTCTTAGCCTGTACCTGGGGAATTTTGCGGGCGATAAAAAGTCACGCGCACTATATGCCGTTTCTGCTGACTCTCGCGCTGATTTTCCTCGGATTTTCGGGGCTTGGGATCAGCATCTGGCCGAATATTATTCCGCCGGCCATCTCGATTTGGGATGCGGCATCGTCAGAGAAAAGCCTGGCATTTATGCTGGTTGGCGCGGTGTTCATCATCCCCGTGATCCTGATTTATACCTTCTGGAGCTATTACGTCTTCCGGGGGAAAATCAGGGAAAACGAAGGCTACCATTGATCGCAACAGTATCGGGCGAAATGACCGCATTTCGCCCGGTTATCACCGGAGGTTCCTGATGCAGGATATGACCGTTAATAGTAAGAAGCCCTTCTGGAAACGCGTCGTCTGGCTGATCGTCATTTATTCATTGAGTGTTTTATCACTGGCCGTGGTGGCATTCTTAT
This sequence comes from Rahnella aceris, assembly GCF_011684115.1. Lineage (NCBI taxonomy): Bacteria > Pseudomonadati > Pseudomonadota > Gammaproteobacteria > Enterobacterales > Yersiniaceae > Rahnella > Rahnella aceris. The sequence continues at coordinate 452,990 of NZ_JAADJV010000003.1, forward strand.
TCAGAATGATGATGACGGCAGCCGGAATGAAGTCGCATTAAAAATACGGGGTCAGATGCAGCGACCGTTGTCACCCTTGCCCGAAAATCTTAATCACCGCATCCAGATGTTCCTTCATTGCCTTCTTCGCTGCACGACTGTCACGGGCCTCCAGCGCGGTCAGGATCTCGAGGTGCTCAATCTCAGAACGGTGCGGCATGTCCTGCGGCGTGTAGTGTAATTGCAGGCTGCGGAACATGGTGCCATAACGGTGGCCGAGCAGGTGGGCGATGATGAAGGCATAAGCCGGATTTCCGCTGGCCTGCGCAATACGGATATGGAACAACCGGTCGCCGGGATGCGTTGCCGAGCCATTGCGGTTATCGCGACAGTTTTGTTCATATGCCTGCCTGATCGCCGCAAGTTCGGCGTCAGTGGCATTTCTTGCCGCCAGCGCGGCGGTTTCCGGCTCTATCAGACGACGGGTTTGCAACAGCGAAAACGGTGGCAGTTCAGCCGTAAAATCCAGCTCAATATTCAGCTCATCATCCACATCCGCCCACTGATTACGCCCTGCCTGCGACATCACCGGCTCCTGCGAAGGCGTGGCCGGAACGGCAGGTTGCTGACGGACAATGACGCCGTTTCCCACCCGCACATCCACCAGCCCGATCACTTCCAGCGCAATCAGCGCCTCACGCACCGACGCGCGGCTGACCTGTAACTGACTCGCCAGTTCACGCTCGGCCGGAAGACGGCTGCCGGGCGGAAATTCTTTGTTATCAATTAACGTTTTAAGCTGGTCAGCTATCTGCCTGTATATTCTGGGATTTTCTAATTTTTTTATCGGCATCGGACACCTGCGGTCAATTCTCATTAAGTGATTCAGCTAGCATTTTCCGGACAAAAATCTTGCTGATTTGTTTTATGCATGTAAAAAATTGGTTAACCGAAATGGCGTTTTAAGCAGAAGCTTGCCGAACATCTTAACAAAAAGCACTGCGTTTAACGCGTTTTTTTCACCTCCAATGGCCTGACCATTAGGCCTTTAAAGCACCTTTTAGGGAGAATTGTTATGAACCTGGCCGGGAAAAAAGTTCTGATCACCGCCGCCGGACAAGGCATCGGTTTCAACACCGCCACGCTGTTTGCCCGTGAAGGCGCAGAGGTGATTGCCACCGACATCAACATCGACGCATTACACAATATTCCCGGCATCACCCCGCGCCTGCTTGATGTGACCGACCCGCAGGCGATTGCTGCGCTGGCAGAAGAAACCGGCGCGCTCGATGTGCTGTTCAACTGCGCTGGCGTGGTGCACAGCGGCGATATCCTGACCTGCACCGAACGCGAATGGCAGTTTGCGCTCGATCTTAACGTCACCGCGATGTTCCGCATGATCCGCGCTTTTCTGCCCGCCATGCTTGAGCGCAACCACGGTTCAGTGATCAACATGTCTTCCGTCGCCTCCAGCATCAAAGGTGTGCCGAACCGCTTTGCTTACAGCGCTTCAAAAGCGGCCGTGATTGGCCTGACCCGTTCTGTTGCAGCGGATTACGTCACCCGCGGCATTCGCTGTAACGCGATTTGTCCGGGCACGGTGGAATCGCCGTCCCTGCGCCAGCGCATCGCGGCACAGGCAAAGGCCGAAGGCCGCAGCGAAGCCGAGGTGTACGCGGCGTTTGTTTCCCGCCAGCCGATCGGGCGCATCGGTAAAACCGAAGAAATCGCCCAGCTTGCGCTGTATCTGGCTTCCGACGCCAGTTCATACACCACCGGCACGGTTCAAATTATTGACGGCGGCTGGAGCAACTGACACGCCAGCGGCTTTAAACATTTGATTTTCACCGATCTGACTTTCACAGAAGGACACTGACCCATGAAATTATTACGTTACGGCAACGCAGGTTCTGAGCGCCCCGGCCTGCTGGATGACAACGGCACGTTGCGGGATCTCAGCGCACATATTGCCGACATTAGCGGCGAATTTCTGCAGCCTGAAACGCTGGATAAACTGCGCCAGCTCGATCCGCACACGCTGCCACTGGTCGGCGGTGAACCACGTCTGGGTGCCTGTGTCGGCAAGGTGGGGAAATTTATCTGTATCGGCCTCAATTACGCCGACCACGCCGCCGAAACTGGCGCGGAGATCCCGAAAGAACCGGTGATTTTCAGCAAATGGACCAGCGCGATGGTCGGGCCAAATGACGACGTGGAGATCCCGCGTGATTCTGTCAAAACCGACTGGGAAGTGGAACTCGGTGTGGTGATCGGCACCGGCGGGCGCTATATCAGCGAAGCCGATGCGATGTCGCACGTCGCCGGTTACTGCGTGATTAACGATGTCTCTGAGCGCGAATTCCAGATTGAACGCGGCGGCACCTGGGACAAAGGTAAAGGTTGCGACACATTCGGCCCGACCGGTCCGTGGCTGGTGACAGCGGATGAAATCCCTGACCCGCACCAGTTGAATCTGTGGCTGGAAGTTGACGGCAAGCGCTATCAGAACGGCAATACGCGCACCATGATTTTCCAGATCCCAGAAATCATCAGTTATCTCAGCCGCTTCATGAGCCTGCAACCCGGTGACATCATTTCTACCGGCACACCGCCGGGCGTCGGACTGGGGCAAAAACCGCCGGTGTACCTGAAAGCCGGTCAGGTGATGCGGCTTGGGATTGAAGGTTTGGGTGAGCAGCGCCAGAAGACAGTGCAGGCATAACCCTTTACAGCTAAAGGAATTTTGCGATGACAACGATTACCGCTTTACGTGTTGAAGATGTGCGTTTCCCGACCTCGCTGGCGCTGGACGGTTCGGATGCCATGAACCCGGATCCGGATTATTCCGCCGCGTATGTGATTTTAGACACTGACACTCCGGCGCTGAAAGGCCACGGCCTGACCTTCACCATCGGGCGCGGCAATGAAATCTGCTGTGCGGCGATTAAAGCGCTGGAACATCTGATCGTGGGCCGCGAACTGGCGGACATTACCGCCGATATGGGCCAGTTCTGGCGCGATTTCACCAGCGACAGCCAGTTGCGCTGGATTGGTCCTGACAAAGGCGCAATCCACCTGGCGACCGGTGCGGTGGTTAACGCGGTGTGGGATTTATGGAGCAAAGCCGCCGGTAAACCGCTGTGGAAACTGGTCGCCGATATGTCGCCGGAAGAGCTGGTGCGCTGCATCGATTTTCGTTACATCACTGACTGCATCACGCCGCAGGAAGCGCTGGCCTTATTGCAGCAACGTGCCGACAACAAACCCCGGCGCACGGAGAAACTGCTGGCGGAAGGCTACCCGTGCTACACCACGTCAGCGGGCTGGCTCGGCTATCCCGACGATAAACTTCGCCGTTTATGTCAGGAAGCGGTCGACGCCGGTTTCGATTATCTGAAACTAAAAGTCGGGCGCGACCTGGAAGACGACATCCGCCGTGTGCGCATCGCCCGCGAAGTGATCGGCCCGGACCGCAAACTGATGATCGACGCCAATCAGGTATGGGAAACCAACGACGCCATCCCCTGGGTGAACGCCCTCGCCTTTGCCAACCCCTGGTTTATCGAAGAACCGACTAGCCCGGACGACATCGAAGGCCACCGCAAAATCCGTCAGGGCGTTGCACCGGTTAAAGTCGCCACCGGCGAAATGTGCCAGAACCGCATCATGTTCAAGCAGTTCATTATGCGCGAAGCCATCGACGTGGTGCAGATTGATGCCTGCCGCATGGGCGGCGTCAACGAAGTGCTGGCGGTGATGCTGATGGCGGCCAAATACAATCTGCCGGTGTGTCCGCACGCGGGCGGCGTCGGGTTATGCGAATACGTGCAGCATCTGTCGATGATTGATTATCTGTGCATCGCAGGTACGCACGAAGGCCGCGTCATCGAATACGTTGACCATCTTCACGAGCATTTTGTGCATCCGTGCGACGTCCGGGGCGCGGCCTATATGCCGCCGCAGGCATCGGGATTCTCCATTGAGATGCATCAGGCGTCGATCGAAAGATACCGCCATCACGCCTGACCTTAATGATCGAAAAGCAGCAAGGAGAACGCCGATGATGCGAATCGACAGCCACCAGCATTTCTGGCGCTACACCCCGCAGGATTATCGCTGGATAGGTGATGACATGGCGGTGCTGAAACAGGATTTATTGCCGGAGATATTGCGGCCTGCGTTACAACGTCACGATATTCAGGGCACGGTTCTGGTTCAGGCCTGTTCCTCTGTGCAGGAAACCCGCTGGCTGCTGGAGATCGCAGAGCAAACCGACTTTGTGCATGCCGTGACCGGCTGGGTGGATCTGTCGTCACCCGCGCTGCAACGGGATCTGGAGGCTATTTCGCACCCGATGCTGCGCGGCTTTCGTCATCAGGTTCAGGACGAGTCTTCACCTGCGCAGTGGCTGGAAAATCCGACCATCAATGCGGGTATTCGCCAGATTCAGCGGCAGGACTATGTCTATGAAATTCTGGTGACGCATCGCCATCTGCGCGATGCCGTGCAGTTCGCGGCAAAGCATGACGGGCATTTTCTGGTGCTCGATCACTTCGGCAAGCCGGATCTCAGCCGGGGTGCAGCGTACTGGAAGCAGCAGATTGCACCGCTGGCGGGGTTAAAACACGTCAGTTGCAAGCTCTCGGGGTTGCTGACCGAGCCGCGTCCGGCAGGTATGCCAGCCCGCGATCTGTTGCCGTATTTCGATGCCGCACTGGACGTTTTCGGTGCCGGACGCCTGATGTTTGGTTCCGACTGGCCGGTGTGTTTACTGGCAGACGGGGATGAAAATCCGTGGGATTTATGTGAACAGGCCACGGCCGCACTCAGTTCTGACGAGCAGGCAGCCATTTATGGCGGCAATGCCTGCACGATTTATCGATTACAGCCTTTACCGATTACAGGAAATGACTGATGAATCTGCATCTGCAAAATAAAGTGGTGATGGTCACCGGTGGCGGTTCCGGTATCGGCGCGGCGATTTCGCTGACGCTGGCGGAAGAAGGCGCGGTTCCGGTGATCATCAGCAATACCGAACCGGCCAATGAACTGATGCATAAACTGCAACAGCTTTCGCCACAGGCCAGTTTTGTACTGACTGAACTGCGCGACGAAGCCAGTTGCAAGGCAGCGGTGAATGAGGTGCTTACCCGCTACGGCAGCATCGACGGGCTGGTGAACAATGCCGGTGCCAACGACAGCGTCGGGCTGGATGCCGGTCGCGAAGCCTTTGTGCAATCGCTCGAGCAGAATCTGATCCACTATTACCTGATGGCGCACCTGAGCCTGAACGCCCTGCGCGCCAGCCGGGGAGCTATCGTCAATATCAGCTCGAAAACCGCACTCACCGGACAAGGCAACACCAGCGGTTACGCTTCGGCCAAAGGCGGCATTCTGGCGCTGACCCGCGAATGGGCAGCGGCGCTGCTCGGCGACGGTATCCGCGTGAACGCGGTGATCCCGGCGGAAGTCATGACGCCGCTGTACGAACGCTGGATCAAAAGCTTCGACCATCCCGAAGAAAAGCTGCAACAAATCACTTCGCATATTCCGCTGGGACAGCGTATGACCACGCCGCAGGAAATCGCCAACACCGTGGTGTTCCTGCTCTCTTCCCGCGCCTCGCACACCACCGGCCAGTGGCTGACCGTGGACGGCGGTTATACGCATCTCGACCGGGCCTTAACATGAAACGCCGCTATTGTCAGGCGCTGGATCTGGCGGACGATCCGGTGCTTATCGAAGAATATCAGCGTTATCACCGCGAAATCTGGCCGGAAATTACCGCGCACCTGCGCCGCTATGGCATCGCAGACATGGAAATTTACCGGCTGGGCAACCGCCTGATGATGGTGATGGAAACCACGGAAGATTTTGACAGCGGACTGTTCGAACGCCGCAGTCTGGAGGATCCGAAAGTCTGCGAATGGGAAGCCCTGATGTGGAAGTATCAGCGCCCTACGCCGTGGACGCCCGCCGGTGAAAAGTGGGTGGAAATGGAGAAGATTTTTTCGCTGGCTGATCAGAAATAGCTATACATCTCCCTGCTATGAGGGAGAAACCGTTTTTCACGTTATCTGACATAAAAAATCAGCCACCTGAGCTGAACCCCTACATGCGTCACCAGATACTGAGGAATACAACATGCTCGCCGATAAAACTGCCGCGCCCGCTTATGCGCAGCGCAAAACGACGTCCGGTTTCCGACTGGCGTTCATACTGGTCACCACGCTGTTTTTCCTGTGGGGTTTATCCTACGGGCTGCTGGATGTCCTGAATAAGCATTTCCAGGACGTGTTGCACGTCAATAAAGCCCAGTCCGGTCTGCTACAGGCCGCCTATTTCGGGGCGTATTTTATCATCGCCCTGCCCGCCGGTTTCTTCATGGACAGGTTCGGTTATAAAGCCGGGATCCTGGTGGGTCTGTGTCTGTATGCCCTGGGCGCACTGTTGTTCGTGCCCGCCGCCTCCGCAGGCAGCTTCGGCATGTTCCTGTTCGCATTGTTCGTGATCGCCCTCGGTCTGGGCTGTCTCGAAACCGCCGCTAACCCGTTCGCTACCGTTCTCGGCGATCCGGCCGGAGCCGAACGCCGCCTGAACCTTTCTCAGTCCTTCAACGGTTTAGGTCAGTTCATCGGCCCGATCATCGGTGGTTCACTGTTCTTCTCCGCCACACAAGGCACCACGACGGACGGATTGTCCTCGGTGAAAACCACTTACGTCACCATCGCCGTGTTAGTGCTGCTGATTGCCTTCCTGTTCGGACGCACAAAATTGCCGGACATCCGCGAGCAAAGCGCTCCGGAAGATCACGGTATCGAGAAAGGATTGTGGCAGCACGGCCATTTCACCGGCGGCGTCATCGCACAATTCTTCTACGTCGCGGCACAGGTTGGCGTCGGTGCCTTCTTCATTAACTACACCACCGAACACTGGCACACGCTGTCGAACCAGAACGCGTCGTATCTGCTGTCTGTCGGCATGATCAGCTTTATGGTCGGGCGTTTCTTCAGCACCTGGCTGATGGGCTTTGTCCGCCCGGCCACGCTGCTGGTGGTCTACGCCATCATCAATATTGTGCTGTGCGGCGTGGTGGTGGCCGGTATTGATAACGTCTCGGTGATTGCACTGGTGGCGATTTTCTTCTTTATGTCGATCATGTTCCCGACCATTTTCGCGATGGGCGTCAAGAACATGGGCAAACAAACCAAACGCGCCAGCTCGGTGATGATCATGGCGATTGTCGGTGGCGCGGTGATGCCGTATCTGATGGGCGCAATTGCCGACCACTACAACACCGCCGTTTCTTACGCCCTGCCGATGGTATGTTTCGCCGTGGTGCTGATTTATGCCGTGAAACAGCGGGCGAAAGCGGCGATCTGAGAACGTTGTCATACAAAACAATCTGACTGCTCCCCCTCACCACACAGCCCCTCCTTAATACCCTTCGGGTGTCGGGGAGGGGTTGCAACCCTGCAAACCGCGTCATGAGTTTTAACATTCCTGTCATCCCTGATAGAAAAATCCTGTTTATACTTCATCGCGTATAAAGCTGGTTAATAACGCTGAAGGGTAAAAAAATGTCGATTCGTTCATTGCAGGCACTGTGTTTAACCAGTTTTTTTATTGCGGATGTTCGTGACGGGCTTGGGCCCTTTCTGGGGATCTTTCTGACACAACGCCACTGGCAGCCCGATGATATCGGCTTGCTGATGACCGCTGGCGGCGTGGCAGGGTTGCTGGCAACGCTCCCTGCGGGCTTCATGACTGACGCATCGAAAAACAAGCGGCTGATTCTGGCGCTGCTCTGCGTGCTGATTACCGGCACAACGCTGCTGCTCTGGCTAAGTCAGGCAAACAGCGTGGTGGCGTTTTCGCAGATCGTGAGCGGAATATGTGCTGCGTTTGTCGGTCCGCTGATCACCGGGATCACGCTGGGTCTGACCGGGCAAAAAGGCTTTAGCGGGCAGATGGGTAAAAATGAGGCGTTTAACCATGCCGGGAATTTTATCACCGCGCTGATTGCCGGAGGGATCGCCTGGTACTGGGGCATCGGCGGTATTTTCATTCTCATGACCTGCACGATGTTATTAACGCTCATCGCACTGACGGGCATCCGCCGCAGCGATATAGACGATGATGCCGCGCGAGGGCTGGAGTCTGGCGCATCCGCTCAGGTCCCCGATTTCTCGGTGCTGGCCCAAAATAAACCGCTGCTGATCACCGGTCTGACACTGTTGCTGTTTCATCTGGCCAATGCGGCGCTGTTGCCGATGCTCAGCATGAGAATCGCGGCAGCGCCCGGCTCCGTCAATCCCGGCCTGTACGCTGCCGCAACCGTGATTATTTCTCAGATGGTGATGATCCCGGTAGCAATCTGGACCGCCGCGCGCATCGACAGAGTCGGCTACTGGCGCCTGATTATGCTGGCGCTACTGATCATGCCCGTCCGGGCAGCGCTGGCGGCGAGTTCTGCCGCCCCTTTAATGATGGTGCCGGTGCAAATACTTGATGGTTTCGCGGCTGGCGTACTGGGCGTGGTAGTGCCGAGCTTTATTGTGGTGCTGCTGCGCGGAAACGGTCATGTCAACGCGGGCCAAAGCGTGGTGATGCTGATGCAGGGCGTCGGCGCGGCCATGAGCCCGGCCCTGACGGGTATGATTGCAGGGCATTATTCGTTCGCTACGGCGTTCAGCGTTCTGAGCGTTATCGCCCTGACGGGGCTGCTGATCTGGTGGCGATATGCCCCGTTACTTTCAACACAGTCTTGTATGGAGACAAGCTAAGTCGTCGGTCACGCGGGGCGAAGCAAGCGTAAACATAGCCTGCAGAATCAGGCCAGATTCAAACCGAACAGGCGGCTCAGGGCAATTCTGCCGCTGTCGGTGACGCTCACTTCACGATAACCCTGCGTGCGGGATATCCACGCTTTTTGCAGAAAAAGCGTCATTAATGCCTGCCCCGCATCGCCTCCGAGATGGAAGCGTCTTTCGCTCCAGTCAAGGCAAGGACAGCAAGCCTTGCGGCGCGGGCGCGGATTGAGCACCGCGCCCAGTCGTTGAAAATGGGCTTTCCCGGCCGGAGTCAGCGCGTAACCGTCCGCTTCAAGCCAGTTTTCCTGCAGCAGAAAATCGTAGATTTTTACCGCCAGCTCTCCGGCCAGATGGTCATAACAAGTTCGTGCATAACGCAGAACGACCGGCGTCCGCGACGCAAAAGTTTTGTGGTTATGCATGGAAACCCCCATCAGGTTTTCCAGCAATCCGGCGATATGGTGGCCAGCCAGGCTGTAATACCGGTGGCGCCCCTGCGTCAGGCAAATCACCAGCCCGTTGCTGAGCAGCCGGGTAAGATGACCGCTGGTTGTGGAGGCGGCGATGCCCGCCACCGCACTGAGTTCAGTCGCGGTCCACGCGCGTCCGTCCATCAGGGCACACAAAATACTGACCCTTGACGGGTCAGATATTGCTGAAGCCACCAGTGACATGGATTTTTCAAGAGACTCATCCGGCTCACTGTCGTATTCGGTTTGAAGAAAATTCATGCAGAAGGTATCGCCCATTGTTGAGTGACTTCAGCCGCCCGGATATCGTCATCCGTCAGCAGAATAAGCCGGTTATCGTGGTCGCTGTACTGTACCAGAATGTTAATGCCATTCCGGGCGAGTGTCTGGGCGATTTCGCCCAGCTCGCCCGGCTGTTTCTGGGGTAGTTTTCTTATCAGCGGGCGTGACAGCTTTCTCACGTCAAAGCCAGCATCAGTCAGAACCTGACGGGCTTTTTCACCGTCTTCTATCAGGAAATGCGCATGCCCCGCTTCTGCCGTGGAAAATACGCCGCCGCCCTCCAGCCCCACACCGTTCATGCCCAGAATACGGCCAAGGGAGGCCAGCGAACCGGGTGAATGGTCGAGGATCACGTGAATGTCATACATGCTGATGCGCTCCTTTACCGGAAGACTTGTCGGAAGAATAGTCACGAAATACACGGGCAACGCGTATTCTGTAGAATGAAAAAATCGACTGTTTACCCTCTTTCTGCGCGGCCAGATGCATCAGATTCTGTTTCCACCCTGCCACCGACTCTTCATCTTCCCACCATGATAATGAAAGGATTTTTCCGGGCGTGGTCAGGCTCTGGAATCTCTCAATGGAAATAAATCCCGGCGTGTCCGATAACAATGGTTTCAGTTCTGCCGCCAGTTCAAGGTACCGCTCACGCGCTTCGGGTACTGCATCTGCCTCAAAAAGTACTGCGATCATCGTTCTGCTCCCTCATGAATTTCGTTCAGCTTATTACCGGCAAAAATCAGATGCTTCGGTCAACACCGAAGTGTGTCTGTTCCCTGCGGGCAGGAACGGCATCCGGGGAGGCATGATCATGAATTTGTCTCATGTTCAGTGAATTTAAATCACTTTTTTTCACTCAATGACTCAGGCATAAAAGAGTCATCGCGATTCACTCTTAAAAATACGAAAACGACTGAAATAACGTAGATTTTTCAGCAGCCGGGACACCTGATAACAATGAATAAAAAACTGACATTTACCCTTAAAAGCATCCGTTTCGACGAGAATTATAACCCCTCGGAAAATACGCGTATTACCACCAATTTTGCCAATCTGGCAAGGGGTGAAAAACGCCAGGAAAACCTGCGCAACACCTTAGTGATGATCGATAATCGCTTCAATTCCCTGGCGAACTGGGATAATCCTAATAAAGACCGGTATTGTGTCGAACTCGATATTATTACTGCTCAGTTGAATATTGATGCTGAAGGCAAGGCCGACAGCTTCCCGGTGATTGAAATACTGAAAACAACTATCGTTGATAAAAAAACCCACCAACGCATTGCAGGCATTTTAGGAAATAACTTTTCCTCCTATGTGCGTGATTATGACTTTAGCGTTTTACTGCCAGAGCATAATAAGGATCAACCTGAATTTAGCCTGCCGGATAATTTTGGCGAATTACATGGGAATATATTCAAACAATTTTTAAAATCAGAGACTTACAAAGATAATTTTACTAAAACACCGGTTATCTGCCTGAGTGTTTCAAGTAAAAACACTTACTATCGCACGGGAAATAAACACCCTGTATTAGGCGTTGAATATCAGCAGGATGAACTCTCCCTGACTGATGAATATTTCGCAAAAATGGGATTACGGGCGCGGTATTTTATGCCTGAAAACAGCGTTGCGCCTCTGGCATTTTATTTTTCTGGCGATTTGCTCAGTGATTACACTAATCTTGAGCTTATCAGCACCATCAGCACGATGGAGACTTTTCAGAAGATTTATCGCCCTGAGATTTACAATGCTAATTCTGCGGCAGGATTGCAATATCAACCCAGCCTGAATTACCAGGATTATTCTTTAACCCGTATTGTTTATGACCGGGAAGAACGTAGCCATCTGGCTATTGAGCAGGGGAAGTTTACTGAAGAATGCTTCATCAAACCTTACCAAACTGTTCTTGAACAATGGTCTGCCCATTCCGCTCTCTGATTAACCATAAAAAATATAAGGTCACCTGTGTATGAAAAAATTATTACCGACATCGACTGCGGGCAGTTTGCCTAAACCTTCGTGGCTGGCACAACCTGAGGTGCTCTGGTCCCCGTGGAAATTGCAAGATCAGGAATTAATTGACGGCAAAAAAGATGCCCTGCGTTTGTGTCTGGAAGATCAACAGCAGGCTGGTATCGATATTGTCAGTGACGGCGAGCAAACGCGTCAGCATTTTGTCACAACCTTTATTGAGCATCTCGAGGGCGTTGATTTCGAGAAACGTGAGACGGTTAAGATCCGTAATCGCTATGAAGCGAGTGTGCCGACAGTTGTTGGCCCGGTGAGTCGCAAAAAGGCCGTTTTTGTTGAAGATGCGAAGTTTTTGCGCCAGCAAACCACACAACCGATCAAATGGGCTCTTCCGGGGCCGATGACGATGATCGATACGCTTTATGACAACCACTATAAAAGTCGCGAGAAACTCGCCTGGGAATTTGCCAAAATTCTCAATGAAGAAGCCAAAGAATTAGAGGCTGCTGGCGTCGATATCATCCAGTTTGACGAACCGGCCTTTAACGTGTTCTTTGATGAAGTGAATGACTGGGGCATTGCCACGTTAGAAAGAGCCATCGAAGGGCTGAAATGTGAAACGGCTGTGCACATTTGCTACGGCTATGGCATCAAAGCCAATACCGACTGGAAAAAAACGCTGGGCACAGAGTGGAGACAATACGAAGAGATTTTCCCCAAACTGCAAAAATCTAATATCGATATCATTTCACTGGAATGTCATCACTCGCATGTTCCGATGGAACTGATGGAGCTTATCCGCGGTAAAAAGGTGATGGTGGGTGCCATAGACGTGGCGACCAATACCATTGAAACCCCGGAAGAAGTCGCCGCAACGCTGCGTAAAGCGCTGCAGTTTGTAGACGCCGATAAACTCTATCCTTGCACCAACTGCGGCATGATTCCTTTACCCCGTAGCGTCGCCAGAGGCAAGCTGGATGCATTAAGTGCAGGCGCAGAAATTGTCCGCAAAGAACTGCTGGCTAAATAACGTCGCCAAATAGCCGATCACTTAAAAAGAATTTTGTCTGGGTTGCGCGATCATTTCGATCGCCAACTATCCGGAAACCCGCCTGAGGTGTAAGCAGCCCCGTTTTACGCCTGTTTGTTGTTTTGCCCGTGCGCTTTTTTACCCCTGTCACGGACGAAACTATTCCGATAAATCGCGTAGCCGCGTTATGCCTTATAAGGCTGCGCGGCAATATCAATATCGATGTTAATCGTGTCACCGACCAACGACAGCAGACTGTCCATCGCGAAAGCAGAGCGGGAAATCGCCGTGTGTGCGTGCAGAATCAGGGACTTCGCGCTGGCGTCATTCATAACAGCATCCAGCACAACCGGTCTTTGGATATTTTTGATAGTCAGCATGCCAAAAATCTTAAATTGCCCATTTCCCGACTGCGTGACTTTTTGACTGGTGAACGTGACCCAGGGATAACGGTTTTCATCAAAGAACATACTGCTCTTTAACTGATGCGTCAGCAGCAGGTTCGAAGCCTCCAGCGAGGAAACCGGAATTCTGACATCTATATGATTCTGCATGTTTTGCTGATGATCTAAAAAAGCATCGCCGGATACCTGCGATAAATTCGCCTGCGAGGGATGTGTGCTGAGCATGACCCACGACAACGTAATGGTTGTGCGATCTGCGTTGATAACATAATGCTCCGGGGTGCCGGAGAAAGACAAAGATGCATAACTCATTGATAAAATAAATAAAAACACTCGCAGCATGAGGGGTTCTCCAGAGGTTGACTCTGAGTAAACGTTTCAGCTGTTGTTTCTATTCGGTTGAAATCAGTATTAAGGCAAAAGCAGTGATGCACTGAGCATATCCTGCCCCGCCCCCATCAAATCCGAACGGAGCGCTTCCACCACTTCAGGGTCGAGCCCACCGCGCGCTGCGGTCTCCTGCATTATGATGAGGCTTTTTTCCGGCGAATATGCCGGTTTGTAACAACGGGCTTCACGCAGCGCGGCATAGCAGTCGGCGACCGAAATAATGCGCGGCCCGAGATCGAGCTGTGCACCGCGCAGATGGAAGGGATATCCCTTGCCGTCCGGCCGTTCATGATGAAAGCTGGCCATCCGGGCGATGTCCTGCATGCCGGCAATCCGCGAAAGAATTTTCCAGGTGAACTGCGGGTGTATATGGATCTGGCGGCGTTCGAAATCCGTCAGAGGCTGCGCTTTGGTGAGCAAGGCGGCGGGGACAACCAGTTTACCTAAATCATGCAGCAAACCGGCGACGCGGATCCGCGCGACACCTTTTTTAGAAAACCCGTACATTTGCGCAAGCCTGGCGGCGATACCTGCCACCACAACAGAATGTTGTGCGGCTGAACGGCAATGCAGGTCAATGACGACAGCCAGCAGGGCAGACAGTTGCGTCATTTCCTTGTCACTTAACACACGGTCAGCAAAGGGTGAAAAGGACGCGGCTGTACTGATAAGCGTGGCGGAGGCGAATTCCGTCCAGAATTCCTTTTCCAGTCCAAGCTCGCGTAACGCCAGCATGTCGTCGAGCAGGTAACGGGATCCGATGGAATCACACAGGGTTTCGACCGCGCGCACCGGATAATGACCGCGTGGAAATTCATGCAATGCCAGTAAATCCAGATTATCGGCCAGATCCAGCAGGCGGTTTTCTGAATGCTGCCGGCCTCTTGCGACGATCAGACCCGCGCTGTCGGCCAGTAACGGGATATCCGCAAGTTGGCTGGCGCAATCGTGCGGAGCATGTGCCCCCCTGCTGATATCACGTAAAAGTGCAGCAATGAACAACCGCTTTTGTGCCAACAGACTGAACTGGCGCTGACGGGCAATATTCATCACGATATAAGCACGCCGCACACCACGATGTCCGTTTTCAGGGCTTAACAAGTCCAGCGCAGAAGAAAATCCGATAAGAAAATCCGTAAAGGTAACGTCCACGTAACCACTCCCACTCATTCAACAATGCGAGAAGGAAACCGGATTTCGGGATGACAGACAATTTAATTGCCCAAAGTGGGTATATATAGGTTTTTATTCCTTAATGGTATCTTTAACAGATATAATAATTGGCTTTTTTCCCTATACTGGCTGAAGTTTTTACCTATACCTTTCACAGATTCTGATCGCGGAATGTAGACTGTATAATATTAATCTTAGCGGTGTGTAAATCCGAACGGGTTTGATGTGGCTTTACTTATTACTGTCAGGATCAGATGAAGTATCTCATTGATAACGAAATAGAATTCAACTCAGACGATGGTACATTGCACTATCCTGCCAGCCAGGACGTGATCAAACTGACACTCCCGGCCGCACGGTTGCTGGAAGAATTTCTTTCATCTGAAGGGCGTGATCTGACGCGGGAATATCTGCTGGAAACAGTCTGGGACAAGCACGGCCTGCATGCTTCCGGCAATAATCTTAACCAGTACGTCAGTATTGTCCGCCGCAATCTGGCGCTGTTTGAATGCCACGAACTCATTATTACCCTCCCCAAAGTCGGTTTTAAACTGAATCCGGCGGTCAGTGTGCAACGCCTTGAAGCGCCACCGCCTGCCGGGCAGGCACCGGCCTCCCCGCCTCCGCTCAGGGTGCAAACACCCGATTCAGTTTCTGCTCCGGTTAAACCTGCACGGCGTGCTCTTTTTATTCTGCTCTGCCTGCTGGTTCTGGTTAGCCTGTCTTTCGGCGCGTGGAAATACGACGACGCCACCAACGGAATGACCGAAATAAAACAGCCCGACACCGGCTGCGATATTATTTTCCTTAAAGATATTTCGGACGATGCCAAAACTGCGGTGCTGGAACGGGTCAGTCACACACTAAAAACCAATAATCTGACGTGCAACAAAACCAACGTGCTCATTTATAACAGTGAATTATCCTATTCATCTCAAAACAACGCCCGAACACTGCTGTCCTTATGCACTCTTGGTAATAATAATGAGATTATTTCGTGTGATAACTTCTATCACTATAAGTGGATCAAACCATGATCATGTTTAAAAAGAAGTGGTTCTATGCCACCGTCGCAACTGTTTGCGTCATCGCAGCAACCGTTCTTTATTTATGGCCATCCAAAGATATTCCTACCTTAAAATGTAAAGCCTTCGGTAAAGTGAATATGGATATTGAGCAGGGGCAACTGGTTTTTTCTATTGTTGAAAGCCTGCAATTTTACGATAAAGACAAAGGTATTATTCAGTACGAAGGCTATGTAAAGTCGGCCAAAGCCAGTACCTATCTTGAGCGTACCGTCTATCTCAGTCATGGTGTCAAAGTGGATAATAAAACCTATCATTTCACCATTGACAAAGTGACGCCGTCACCTTTGGATAACACGCCAGATGCTGATTTCGACCAGATGTGGCTGGAAAACACGGGCGATAATGCCTCACTCAACATTGGTGTTAAGAAGATACGGGACCAGGCGTATGTAGTAAGCAGTACCTATTCCCCGCAATTTGTTTGTGTCGCGTACTGAACACGCCCGCATTCTTCAGGTTATTCATCTTTAATAAAATTAAAATTAAGAATAAAAACCTATTTATGTTGCAATCTGACATATAAATTGATGACGATGGCCGGAAGAGTGTTTTATAGCCACTCACTGACGGGTATCCGTCTGGCGGCAGAGTGGCAAAGACTGCTCAGCGCCGATCACTTAAAAAATAGGTAAACAAATGCGTACTAACACAATCAAACTGACTGTCGCTGGCAGTGCCATTGCGGTATTTATGGCTTTCTCTGGCCAGACTCAGGCTGTTGAACTGGGTGCAAAAGCGGGCACAAATTTCACTGAACTGAACGCCGGTATGGGCCGTCAGACATCCGGTCTTTATGTCGAGGGTAACTGGGCGAAGAATACTCAAAATGGCCGCCAGATTGGTGGCGTGAGCACCGGTTTTAATATTCCGGCAGGCCCGGCAATGATTAATCTCGGCGCGAAAGCGCTTTATATGCAGGGTTCTACTTCTGATAATGAAGGCGTGGCATTTCCCGTCGGCGGCGGTATTACCGTCCCCTTCACCGACAGTCTGGCATTTTATGCAGAGGGTTATGCAGCACCTGATGCATTAAGCAATCGTGTAAAATCTTATTCCGAAGCCGATGCCGGATTTAGCTGGATCCCGGTCGCACCATTAAAAGTAAAAGCCGGTTACCGCTATGTTGGCCTTGACGGCACTGCGGGAAATCCTAATGAACGCATTATTGATGGTGCGTATTTAGGCGCAGAGATGGATTTCTGATTTAACGTTTAATGTGCTGCAAAGAGTGCACATTGCATTGACCCGGAATGTGCACTCTCCTGTTATTTTTCAGGGCTGAAAAAATAAATCCGTTATTGTTTCACCAGTACCGGCTGTTCACGATATTCCGCCGGGAAATACTGCTTCAAATCTTTAATCTTCGGCAGATCGTTCACCACAATATACGGATAGTCCGGGTTATCGTTTAAAAAGTTCTGGTGATAAGCCTCAGCCGGATAAAAGTGCGCATTGCTTTCAACTTTGGTGACCAGCGGTTCGCTGTAACTGTGGCTGGCATTAAGCTGGGCGATGTACGCGTTCGCCACTTCCGCCTGCGCAGCGTTCATAGGAAAGACTGCTGACCGGTACTGACTGCCGGTATCCGGCCCCTGACGGTTTAACTCTGTCGGGTTATGCCCTACCGAGAAGAAGATGTGCAACAGTTCGCCATACGTTACTTGTGTCGGGTCGAAGGTCACTTTCACCGATTCCGCATGACCGGTCTCGCCGGTACTGACCTGCTCGTAACTGGCCGTTTGCGCCACACCGCCAGCATAACCGGACACCGCGCTGGTCACGCCTTTTACATGCTGAAACACCCCCTGAATCCCCCAGAAACAGCCACCGGCAAACAGCGCGGTTTCGCTGTGTGCAGTGCCTGCTGGCTCATCTTTTGCCGGTGCCGGGATCACGACCGCCGGTTCAGCGCCCCCGCCCCATGACCAGGCATTATTTTCGAACACGAACGCAGACGCCAGCATCAGCCCGGCGATCAGGCTGTAGTGGCGAAAGTTACGCCGGTTTTTCGATGCAATTTTCATAGTCAATTTCCTGACAGATTAAGCTTGAGGGGTGAACGTCATGGCCAGCCCGTTCATGCAATAACGCAGACCGGTCGGCTGCGGACCGTCATCAAACACATGTCCCAGATGGCCGCCACACCGGCGGCAATGCACTTCATCGCGCACCATACCCAGCGAGGTGTCCCGGCTGGTTTGCGCCGCATCGGCAAGAGGTTGCCAGAAACTCGGCCAGCCGGTATGGCTGTCGAATTTGGTCGCTGAAGAGAAAAGAGCAAGGTTGCAGCCTGCGCAGGCAAACTCGCCCGCACGATGTTCGTTGTTTAACGGACTGGAATAAGGACGTTCGGTGCCTGCTTCGCGCAAAATACGGTACTGATCATCGCTGAGGCGCTGATGCCACTGGGCATCCGTCAGCATGATTTCGAATTTCGCAGGTTTTACCTGCGCGCCGGCATTGCGGGAAAACAGTGACGGGACCAGCCCCATCATGGCCGCGGCAGATACCGCGCCACTGCCCAGCAGGAAATTACGTCTGTTAATCATTTTTGCCACCGATCCGGTTGCTGTCGATGGCATCAGATTACAAGGGGAGGGATTACGGAATCCTCGCGGAGAGTTAACGGTTTTGTGATAAATGGGGGGATTGTTTTAACTCCCTCCCCTGCGAAGGGGAGGGTTGGGGTGGGGTATTAAGGTCAAAAACTAAGGTCAGAGTGTATACGAAGATGGGGGTTGTCTGCTAAACCCCCTCCCCGCCTCCCCGCCTCCCCCTTCGCAGGGGGAGGAGCAGGTCAAATACCAAGTTCTCCTTTCACGTCTGCCCCCTCCCGCACAAACACCGGTATCCCGTCCAGTGGCGCGGAAGCCACTATAACCTCTCCTCCCTGATACCGTTCCCCATTCAGCCCCACCCAAATCTCCCCCGCCGGTAACCACACTTCCCGCTCGCGCTGACCGGCATACAACACCGGCGCGACCAGAATGTCTGCGCCAAGCATGTACTGATCTTCCACCTGCCAGCTTTCAGCCTGACCCGGATACTGATAGAACATAGTGCGCATCGCCGGATCGCCATTTTCATGCGCTTCCTGCATCACGCGGCTGATGTAAGGGCGCAGTTTTTCGCGCAGGAATAACCCGCTTTTCATCAGCTGGTAATTCTCTTCGCCGTAACTCCAGACTTCATTGGGTGCGCCGCTGTTGCATTGCGCAATGCCGTCACGCCACGGTTCTGACGGCTGGATTTGCGGTTCGCGGTAGCCATGTAAACGCATCACCGGACAGAATACGCCCCACTGGAACCAGCGGATCAGCAACTCATGAAACGCCGGATCATTCACATTCCCCCCCTGGAAACCGCCGATATCCGTCGTCCACCAGGGAATGCCCGCCAGCCCCATATTCAGACCGGCGGCAATCTGATTACGCAGCGCGTGGAAGGAAGAATGGATGTCGCCCGACCACGCCAGCACGCCGTAACGCTGGCTGCCTGCCCAGGCGCAACGCACCAGATTCACGATCTCGTGCTCACCTTCCTGCTGTAAACCGTCGTAAAAACCTTGCGCGAATTTTTGCGGATAGATGTTGCCCACTTCCAGCACCGGCCCGAGGTGATAACGATAGTTATCAAAATCATAAGCGCGGTATTCCGGCTCGGCTTCATCCAGCCAGAAGGTGCGGATGCCCAGATCGTAATAGTTCTGCTTCACCTTATCCCAGACAAACTGACGCGCGCCGGGATGTGTGGCATCAAAGAAGGTACAGTTGCCGAGAAAATCCAGATTCACCGACACACCGCGATCGGTATTGACCAGATAACCTTTGGATTTCATTTCCTTATAATTGTCGGTGCGGCTGTCTACCGTCGGCCAGACCGACACCATAGTTTCGATGCCCAGCGATTTAAGCTCCGCGACCATGGCTTTCGGATCCGGCCAGTCCACGGGGTCAAAACACCAGGTGCCCTGATTCGGCCAGTGGAAGAAGTCGATGACAATCACCGAAACCGGCAAATTGCGCCGCCTGTATTCACGCGCCACCTCCAGCACTTCCTGCTGCGTACGGTAGCGCAGTTTGCACTGCCAGAAACCGGTCGCGTATTCCGGCATTTGCGGCGCAGTGCCGGTCGCGCGGCCATACTGATGCAGGATGTCAGCGGGCGTGTCTCCGGCGGTGATCCAGTAATCCATCTGCTCCGTGACCTGCGCTTCCCAGCGGGTAATGTTTTTGCCGAATGTCGCTTCGCCAATCGCCGGATTGTTCCACAACATGCCGTAACCCAGGCTTGAAAGCATAAACGGCACGCTGGCCTGCGAGTTACGCTGCGCCAGTTCCAGCGTGCAGCCTTTCAGATCCAGACAGCTCTGCTGGTACTGCCCCATGCCATAAATTTTCTCGTCCGGACGCGATTCAAAACGCACGGTTAATTGATGCTTGCCACCGGGAATGGCTTTAAATTCGCGGGCATCCATCTTCAGTGCACTGATGTATTTATCCTGACTCTTTTCCGTTGCGCCAATGCCCACAGTCGAACGCTGACGCCAGTACTCTTCGAGGATCAGTTCACCACGCAGGTTATAAAACGCCAGTTGCCCTTTGATATTCACCGTCGCGGTGATGTTACCGTTGCGCAGCGTCAGGGTTTCTGTGCTATGACTGATGTCTGCTTGTGGCTGAGTGTCCGCGGGCAGCAGCGCCCACAACGAATCATTGAGTTCAGGACGGCAGGTGGCGCGCACGCGCAGGCTGTTCTCGCCCCAGGGTTCAATCACCAGCGTTTGCTGATCAAAATGCCAGAGGATACGGTTCTTTTCGGCGATTAATTCGCTCATGCGGACTCCTGTGTATGCAAGGTGGCCTGAGGTTCAGGCTCATGTTCCCGGGAAATTTTTGACTGATTGATTTGTTTCATGGTGGCGTCATTAAGCTTGTACCAGCGCATCGACAGCGCGCTGAACATTGACAGCACGCCCGGCACCAGCGAGAACAGCGCGATAATCGACAGCATCGCGACAGTATTCTGCTGTGCGGCATGCGGCACGTAACCGCTCATGCCCAGTGTCCAGCCGACCACCGCCCCGCTCACCGCCATCCCCATTTTGAGGATCGCCAGCAAGGTGGAAAACACGGTGCCATCCATGCGTTTGCCCTGTTTGTATTCGCCGTAATCCACCACATCAGACATCATCACCCACATCAGCGTGGTGGTGACCTGATAGAAGGTGGAGACCAGCAAGGTCATGCCCACCAGCAGGGAAATCCACGCCGGAACGAAGAAAATCGCCGCGCTCAGCGCACCGGTCAGAATGGCGCACAGTGTGAAGGCCGCGAGTTTGCTGCGGTTGCGGGTCAGCGGTTTAACCAGCAGACTGCCGAGACTTTTGCCGACAATGTGTGCCGCCAGCAGCCACATAAAGTAGCTGGCATTGCCGAGATAATAAGTGACGTAATACATCATTGCGCCGAGACGCACCACGCCGAAGGAGATGTTGAAGAAGATCAGCGCTGCCACCACCCGCCACTGATCGTTACGCACTAAGTCACGTAAATCGGAGAGAAAATTCTCATGTGTCGGCGGCGCGCTGATACGTTCTTTCGTATTGAGAAAACACAGCAGGAACATCACCACGGCAATCGACGCCATGATCGCCATCGCGCCAAAATAGCCGTCGAGTTTATTGCCACCGCCCATCATTTCCGCCAGCGGCATCATCAGGAATGTGGACATCGCGCCGCCGAGCGTAGCGAGGAAGAACCGATAGGATTGCAGGGAAATACGCTGGGTATTATCCGGCGTAATGATCGCGCCCATCGAGCAATAGGGAATGTTAATGGCGGTGTACATCAGCATCATCACGCAATAAGTGACGCTGGCGTACACCATTTTACCGCCCAGCGTCAGAGATTCCGGCACCGCGTAAACCAGTAAACAGCTTGCCCCGAAAGGTAACGCCAGCCAGAGAATATAAGGCCGGAATTTACCAAACCGGGTTTGTGTCCGGTCAGCGATCAGCCCCATCGCCGGATCCACAATCGCATCAGCGACGCGTGCAACAAGAAACATTGTCCCGACAAAGACTGCCGGTAATCCCACAACATCGGTGTAATAAAACGTCAAAAATATAATCACATTATCCAGACCAATATGGCTCGCCATATCCCCCAGACCGTAACTCACTTTTTCTTTTACGGATAACTTCGCAGTCATTTTTCGTCCTGCCTTTTGTAGGTTAAACACAAAAAAGTCAGTCCGTCCGTGGCCCGAGGACTTGTTATAGAATGGTTAAAAGCGAGTCACAATTACGAGATGTTATAAATTTCTTATGATTTTTGATTTGTGTGATACCGGTAACATGAGGAGGGGAAAGGATCTTGCAGTCCTTTGACCTGGCCTTTGAGTCAGGACCGTGGGTTGCCACCCACACAGGCTTCAAGGTCAAGGTCGTGGGCTAGCCGCCCACACTGGCCCAAAAGGTTTTAAACGAAACCCTTTGGAATCCTGCGTTTTTTAAACTGCGCGCTACCGCTGGACGCTATGTTTCAGGTACCGCAGTGACAGGCTGGAAATCTTGCCGCTGCGCGGTGCCTTCTCTCGGTCCCGGAGCCTTTGGTCTCCGGGCCGCTCCGTTCAGCAAGATTTCTGAATCGCCTTTAGCTTTTTTAAAACCACAAGCAGTAAGGTTGCGCAGTAGAATCCGGAGGCCGGTTCCAAAATCACGCCGGACGAGAGGTGGAAAACCGCGTGTCTTTATACGCGGGTTGTAACCCGATGGGAGGGCACCGCGCAGCGGCGGGATTTTGCGGCTATCACATGGCTTTCTGAAACATAGTGTCCAGCGGTAGCGCGCAGTGAAAGAGCCCGGGATTCTCAAGGGGTGCGGCGATAGGCGCCCCTTGAGGCCAGTGTGGGTGGCAACCCACGGTTTTGACTTTAAAGGGTATTGAGCGCAATGCGCGCATCAGTAAATCCTTCCACATTATCGAAATACAGCGCGGGGCGCCTTCGCCGATACGGCCGGTGGCGTTCGCGCTTCAGAGATTGCTAAGATAGAGGCAGACCAATAAGAAATTCGGGAAGTGATGATGAGCACAGAATTGAGACAGGAAGCCTTTCACTTAATGCGCAAGGTTTTCCAGCAACACACCGCGAGATGGCAGCAGTGCATCCCGGAACTGACCAAACCGCAATATGCGGTGTTGCGCTCTGTCGCTGAAAATCCCGGCATTGAGCAGGTGCTGCTCACGGATGTCGCCGTCAGCAGCAAAGCGACACTGGCGGAAATGCTGGCGCGCCTTGAAACGCGCGGGTTGCTGGTCCGTGAAGCCGATCCGGCAGATAAACGCCGGCGTTTTATTACGCTGACGGCGGAGGGGAAAACGGTTCTCGCGAAAACCCAGCCCGTCGGTCAGCAGGTAGATACTGAATTTCTGGCAAGACTTTCTCCAGACGATCAACAGCATTTAGTCCGCCTGCTGAAGTCTATGACAGAGGATTCAGTATAACTTTGCCGTAAAGCCTTGCGGCTTGATGAGGTGAAGGCCCACTTCGTTCCATAATTCCAGTCATTAATCTGTATTCAGCGCCTTGCCCCAGGTGAACGCTCACTGATAATAAACCTCTGAAAATCAACTTATTACGATATTCGCTAATTGTTTTCGGCGATTGATGGGCATAACTTATACCCTCAATTTCAAAAGGGACTTATCAAAATGGCAATACCCGCTTACCTATGGCTTAAAGATGACGGCGGCGCTGACATCAAAGGATCTGTCGATGTGAATGGGCGTGAGGGGAGTATCGAGGTTCAAGGATTTGGGCACGGCTTGTTTTTACCTACTGACAACAACACAGGCAAGATCACCGGTACTCGTGTACATTCCGCGCTGACTTTTGAAAAAGAATTCGATAGCTCTTCGCCCTACCTTTACAAGGCCGTCGCAAAAGGCCAAACCTTAAAATCTGCGGAGATAAGGTGGTACAGGATCAACGATGCTGGTCAGGAAGCTGAATATTTCAATATGCTGATGGAAAATGTAAAGGTCGTTTCTGTTTGCCCGCTAATGCATGATTGCAAAAACCCTGCCACTGATAAACATAACCATCTTGAGTCAATTTCACTGCGTTACGAGCGGATCACGTGGAAACATTGCGATGGGAATATCATTTTTTCAGATGCGTGGAATGACAGATGATCAAGTGCATGTTTCGGTTAAACGGAGCGGGTATATCAACGCTAAGTTGCCCGGGAATTGGTTTTTTCCCTGCATACTCAGGCAATCCCGCACAGCGCAACGATCCTGAACAGACAGCGGTCAAAAACATAGGACCACTACCACCAGGCAGGTACTACATCGTATCCCGCCCTGTGGGGGGTTTAATGTACAAGCAGCGTGATTGGCTTAAGTCAATTGTCAGCGGTTCAGATCATGCAGCGTGGTTTGCATTATTTCGCGATGATAGCTTGATTGATGACACGACTTTCATTGAGGATGTCGAACGTGGAAATTTCAGATTACATCCGGCTGGATATCAGGGGACAAGTAACGGCTGCATAAC
The DNA here is from genome assembly GCF_011684115.1 of Rahnella aceris. Classification (NCBI taxonomy): domain Bacteria; kingdom Pseudomonadati; phylum Pseudomonadota; class Gammaproteobacteria; order Enterobacterales; family Yersiniaceae; genus Rahnella; species Rahnella aceris. The sequence goes on from NZ_JAADJV010000003.1 coordinate 477,158, forward strand.
ATTTACCAGTAAGTCACACTTCGATATCCTTCGAGAAGCATTACTCAAGACACCAACCACGATGGTTAGCCCAACAATGAAAGCGTTTGGCACAGTGCAGGTGTACTAATGAAACCATACCAATATATTCTGATCTGGATGGCTGGCTCGGCGTCTTTTGTCGTAATACTCGTCACCATTTTCGCCTTAATACCCGAAAATATCGCGTACTCACTTTTGACAGAAAAAACAGGTTTTATAAAAGAAGAATCATGGGCAAATATCTTTATGACCTTTATCCATCTGACTTCATTCCTGTTGAACATTTCACTGATCTGGCTTGTCGCCTTTTTACTGAGAAAGAAAGAGTAATCAAAGCCCGGCGGCAAGCCGGGCTGGTATTCAATACAGTGATGCATGGAAGAACCGCTTATGGTGAATAACCAGGATGTATAGATTGGTATAACTCAGGATGGAATAAGACGGCTAAATGCCGGGTTTTTTACATGCACGGAATATCATCAAACTCATCCGTAGTGGCATCGTTGAAGCTATGCGTAACAACACCGAAAATTATTGTCGTCCCTCGAAACCACCGCCATCGATCAGGATGTCTGACTCAGGCCGCATCAGGGGATGGATGTCAACGGGGAGTGAACGGTTGGAAGGAGGTTATACAGGGTCTATGATGGAGGACTAACGGGAGTTTTTATGATTGAAGAAGTCGTATTACTTGATGGTAAAAATCAACCGGCGGGCACCATGGACAAAGCGCTGGTGCATACCGGCCAGACACCCTTGCATCTTGCATTTTCCTGCTATATTCACAACGATCGCGGCGAAATCCTGCTGACACGACGCGCCCTGAGCAAAGTGGCCTGGCCCGGCGTCTGGACCAATTCTGTCTGCGGACACCCGCTGCCGGGTGAATCCCTGCGGGCGGCAGTTTGCCGTCGCTGTCAGTACGAACTGGGTTTATCCGTGGAGCAAATCACGTCGCTGGTTGACGAATTTCAGTATCGTGCCACCGATGCATCCGGGATTGTCGAAAACGAGTTTTGCCCGATATTTGCCGCTTTCACCCGCCAGCTCCCCGTACCGCGTGCTTCTGAAGTCATGGATTATCAGTGGGTTAAGCCGGAAGATTTGCTGAACAGCGTTCGGGCAACACCCTGGGCATTCAGCCCGTGGATGGTGTTACAACTGGGCCAGATCACGCAGGAAAACCTCAGTCTGCTGGGGTGATCTGAGGCGCACAAAGCGGACATGCTGCCAGTCAGGATCGTTAAACAAAGCCTGATACTGGCGACGATTTTTCGCGTAAGTTTTCAGCGTCCACAGAATAATTGAATCCCGGCTGAAGAAGCTTTTACGAAACGATTCGCGATTCCCCGTTCCTGCCCAGATTTCCTTTTGTGCCCATGCCCGCGTGGCGGCGCGTTTCACCGCCTGATATAACGTGCGCCCGAACGAATAATCCACCCACACGATCATATCGATTTCGCGCCATTTTACGGCCTGAGTACGTTTGTAATTTCCGTCAATCACCCAGCCGTCACTGGCCGCCAGTTTTTCTGTCAGACGGGCAAAAAATTCTTCATCCGGTGTGCCCTGCCAGTCCGGCTTCCAGAACAGCGCATCCAGTTCAATATAAGGAATATTCAGTTTCTGAGAAATGTTGCGCGCAAGCGTTGATTTCCCGCTTCCGCTGGTACCAATAACATTGATTTTCACCACATGATCCTTATCCGCTGCCGGATGTTGCATCTGGCCTGAAAAAAGGGCGCATATTATGCCGCAACATATTTCACTTGTACAAGCACATGAATTAACGCCCGCAACCATTACGCACAGAACTTAGTTGTCGTGTGAATGTATTGCCGCTGCGAATGGATGAACTATTTGTGCTTTTTTTCGATTGCTAGCAACAAAATCTAAAATATCTTGCAGCCATACCTGTACAGATTGGCAATCTTTGTATAACTTTCTGTTACCCCTGCTTCATCATTAGTCCGTCTTTTACGGGCGTATTCAGCCTGACCTTTGGAAGAAAAATTGGATTTCCCTTCTTCCAAAGGTTTTTTTCATGGCTGGGGTTTTCGTGATGCACAACACAACGATCAGATGAGTCAGGGCCGGAAATTGTGAAGAAAAACTTCACAATACTCTCTTTTCTGACTGGCAATAGGCACTTTTCACGTGAGACGAATCCGCTGAAAAGTTTAAGGAGGTCTACATGCAAATCGAAGCAGAACAAACAGTTACAGAAATCAGTGATTATTTAAATGTGCGGGAAACGCCGACATTAAGCGAAGTGGAGATCCTCGGGACTGTTGTTTCAGGACTTCTCTCCAGCCACTATCCGGTGAGTAATAAGGCCATAATTGAAGGTCTGGTGCGCCATCTGGAACAGGAGACCAACATCAGTAATCAGCAAGGTTGCCGTAACTTACTGGAACTGGTGTTACTTTCCACGCAGGACGATGTGATTTAAAAAATATTACCGGCCTGTTAAAGATGATGTTAACAGGCCGGAGCGCAATAACTGTTTTGTTAAAGCGATTTCAGTGTCGCGGCGATCACATCTTTAGCCGGCGTGGTCGGACGACCAATCAGTTTGCTCAATGTATGAGAATCATCAAACAAGCCCCCTTTCTCTGCACCTGCATCAGAATCTGCCAGCATATTCGCCAGACCTTCCGGTAAACCGGCACCAAGCAGCGCTTTGGCAAATTCCGCCTCCGGCAGGTTGATATAATCAACTTTTTTACCGGACTGACGGGCAATTTCGGCAGTGAATTCCGCCAGCGTGTAGGCTTCATCCCCGGCCAGTTCGTAGATTTTACCGGCCTGATTTTCCTGCGTCAGTACTGCCGCCGCGGCCTCAGCATAATCCTGGCGCGCAGCGGAAGAGATTTTTCCTTCACCGACTGAACCAATAAACGCGTTATGCGACAGCGCCGGGGCGATACTCGCCGCATAGTTTTCGGTGTACCAGCCGTTACGCAACAGCACGAATGGAATGGCGGATTCGCTTAATGCTTTTTCGGTCGCACGGTGTTCAACACCCAGTCCCAGCGGACTTTCGTCTGCATGAAGCAGGCTGGTGTATGCCAGCAGTTTCACGCCTGCACGTTTTGCTGCGTCGATGACCGCGTTATGTTGTGCTTCGCGCTGACCGACTTCACTGGAAGAAATCAGCAGCAGTTTTTCGACGCCTTTAAACGCAGAATCCAGTGTGGCGGGCTGGCTGTAATCGGCCTGACGCACGTCAATACCCAGATCTGCCAGATCCTGAGCTTTTTGCGGATTACGCACCGCGGCAATAATCTGATCAGCAGGCACTTTTTTCAGAAGTGCAGCAATAACGAGGCGGCCTAACTGGCCGGTAGCACCGGTAATTGCGATCATAATGGTTTCTCCAAAAAGTATTCGACAGATGATTTATGCTTTCAAGGCGCTAAAAATGTCGCCGTCAACACATCCTATGCGATACACTAACTTTTCGTAAGTACGTACCCTAAGGTTAGTATGAAAATAATTTCCTCTGAGCAACCCGCTGAACGTTTGCCACTGTCAGAACAAATCCGCCGGGGCGAAGTCCTGAATCCCAACTGCCCGTCGCGCGAAATCCTGCGTCACATCACCAGCCGCTGGGGATTACTGATCCTGATCGCGCTCAGCGATAACACATTGCGCTTTAGCGAACTGCGCCGCAAAGTCGGCGGTGTCAGCGAAAAAATGCTGGCGCAGACTTTACAGTCCCTCGAAGAAGACGGTTTCATCGACCGCCGTTCTTATCCGGTGGTGCCGCCGCATGTGGAATATTCTCTGACCCCCCTCGGCATCGAAGTAAAAGATCAGGTTGCCGGACTTGCAGACTGGCTGGAGTCGAATCTGCATCGCGTTATGAAACAGCGTAGCCTGCGTATCGTAGGTGCAGAGTAATTAACAAAAAAACTTAACAAGTCCCCAAAAATTCTCACCTATCATTGACTCTATCCACCGACTAACATCATTTCATTGATTCGATAAAACCTTTTATTTTAATCAGCTGAGGTGATGTATGTCCCCGTCCCAGACCCACAAGCAACATGTCACGCTCGTCATTACCCATAAGATTGCGCCAGCCAGCGAAGCGCAATATGAAGCCTGGCTGAATAAAATTATGCCACAGGCCAGTACCTTCCCGGGGCATCTTGGCGTCAACGTCATCCGCCCGAGCCGCAGCGGCGATGCTTATACCATTCTGGTGCGTTTCGACACGCTGGAAAATCTTAATGCATGGCACAACTCGGATCTGCGTAAACAACTGGTGGCGGAAGTCAGCCCGCTGTTGTTGCAAAACGACAGCACCGAGGTGCGTCCCGGTGCCGAATTCTGGTTCACCCCGCCAAGTGCGAATGTCCGCCCGCCCGCCCGCTGGAAACAGTATCTGCTGACATTGGGGGTAATTTATCCATCGACTCATATTGTGCCCTGGTTTTGGGGGCAGTTTTTGCCACAGCTTAAAGGCACCGAAGGCGGTCATTTACTCAATGACGCCACGGTCGTAGGGCTGGTGGTTTTCCTCTGGATGCCAATCGTTACACGAGTGTTCCATTCATGGCTGACGCGCGCTTCCGCGCAATAACAGGAGATTTTCCAATGAATTCAATAAATAATGTTGCTTCACTGATCCTGCTTAACGGCAAATTCCACACCGTTGACAGAGAAAAACCGCTGGCAAATGCTGTCGCAATCAAAGACGGTAAATTCCTGGCTGTCGGTACCGAAAATGAAGTGATGCAGTTTGCTGATGCGCAGACGCAGGTGGTGGATTTGCACGGACACACCGCCATTCCGGGCCTGAACGACTCGCACCTGCATCTGATCCGTGGCGGTCTGAATTACAACCTGGAATTGCGCTGGGAAGGCGTGCCTTCACTGGCCGATGCCCTGCGGATGCTGAAAGAACAGGCGCTGCGGACACCAAGCCCGCAGTGGGTGCGCGTGGTAGGAGGCTGGACTGAATTTCAGTTTGCCGAACGCCGCATGCCGACGCTGGATGAAATTAATCAGGCCGCACCCGATACGCCAGTGTTTATCCTGCATTTATATGACCGCGCATTGCTCAACCGCGCCGCGCTCAAAGTGGTCGGCTACACCAAAGACACCCCCAATCCGCCAGGCGGTGAAATTCAGCGTGACAGCAATGGTAATCCGACCGGTATGCTGATCGCCAAGCCAAACGCGATGATCTTATATTCAACGCTGGCGAAAGGACCGAAACTGCCGCTGGAACAGCAGGTGAACTCTACCCGCCAGTTTATGCGTGAACTGAACCGTCTCGGCCTCACCAGCGCGATTGATGCAGGCGGCGGCTTCCAGAATTACCCTGAGGATTATCAGATCATCGATGAGCTTCATCAGAAAAATCAACTGACGGTACGTATTGCTTACAACCTGTTTACCCAGCGTCCGCAACATGAACTGGAAGATTTCGAGCTGTGGACCGACATGCTCAAACCCGGCCAGGGCACTGATTTCTACCGTCATAACGGTGCAGGCGAAATGCTGGTATTTTCAGCCGCAGACTTTGAAGATTTCCTGCAACCGCGTCCGGATTTACCGCCGGGAACGGAGGTCGAACTTGAACGCGTGGTGCGTCATCTGGTGGAGCACCGCTGGCCGTTCCGCCTGCATGCCACGTATGACGAGTCGATCAGCCGGATGCTGGATGTCTTTGAGAAAGTGAACAGCGATATCCCGTTCAACGGGCTGCACTGGTTCTTTGACCATGCGGAAACCATCACCGAACGCAACATTGAGCGCGTCAAAGCGCTGGGCGGCGGCATTGCGGTACAGCACCGTATGGCATTCCAGGGAGAATACTTCGCTGAACGCTACGGTATCGAGGCCACCAAACATACGCCACCGGTGGCGAAAATGTTGTCCGCAGGCGTGCCGGTCGGGTTGGGCACCGACGCGACCCGTGTTGCCAGCTATAACCCATGGACGGCACTGTACTGGCTGGTTTCCGGTCGCACCGTCGGCGGCATGGCGATGTATGACGACGCCGCCCGTATTGACCGCGAAACCGCGCTGATGCTGTGGACGCAGGGCAGTTCCTGGTTCTCCAGCGAACAGGGCAAGAAAGGTCAGATCAAAGTCGGGCAACTTGCCGATCTGGCCGTTCTTTCCGAAGATTTCTTCAGCGTGCAGGAAGAACGTATCAAGGGCATCGAATCGGTGATGACCGTGGTCGATGGCAAAGTGGTTTACGCCGCAGGCAGTTTCTCGCCGCTCGCGCCGCCAGCCATCCCGGTGCTGCCGGACTGGTCGCCGGTCACCACAGTGCCTGGGCATTACCGCTCTGCGCCGCCACAAGGTGCAGCGCGCGTCGGGCTGGTTCGTCAGGGGCATCAGTGCGTCGGCCCGTGTGGCGTGCATAAACACAGCCATGATATTGCCCGTGGTTCTGATGTCCCGGTGTCCGATGACAACGCTTTCTGGGGTGCGTTAGGATGTTCGTGCTTCTCGTTCTGACCCGTTGAGAACGACATGAAAATGGCCTGCATTGCAGGCCATTTTTTTCTGTCACCGTATCTTTTGCACACGCTCCGGCATACCCTGTTATGAGCATTAGCTCATTAACAGGAACTGAATGATGCGTGACCTTCCCCCTACAGCCACACTTCGCGCCTTTGAAGTCGCCACCCGCCACACGACGTTTACCTCAGCCGCAGAGGAGTTGTTTATTACACAAAGTGCGGTCAGCCATCAGTTGAAAAAACTGGAAGATAGCTGGGGCCTGCAGCTTTTTCAGCGTGGTAAAACACTGAGCCTGACGCCTGCCGGTGCAGCGCTTGCCCCTCTGGTACGGGAATTCTTTAGTAAGCTTGAAACGACACTTGCCGATCTGCGTGAACAAAAAGGACGGGTGCGGCTGCGTGTCAGCACCACCTATTCTTTCGCGTTAAAGTGGCTGTTACCGCGCCTGCCGGAATTAGCACGTTTGCATCCGGAAATTCTGGTCTCGCTGGAAAGTACCGATAAAGCTATTAACTTCGCCAGCGCAGATTCCGATGTAGCGATCCGTTTCGGACACGGTAATTATGCGGCGCTGCATACAGAGTTTATGTTTCGCGAACAATTATTTCCCGTTGCCAGCCCCGCATTCTTAGCCGGTTTTGGTATACCCGCTGAACCTGCTGAACTGCTGCGTTTTCCGCTGCTGACGCGTGACGGGGCTGATCTGGTACCGAAATGGGATGCCTGGTTTAAGCAGGTCGGCGTAAATACTGATGTACTGCACGAAAGCGTGCGCTTCGCCGACACAAATATGACGATCGAAGCCGCGTTACTGGGTCAGGGCATTGCGTTAGCGCGCAGCGGTCACGTTGAAAAAGAAATCCATGATGGCAGTCTGGTCAGGCTCTTTGACGTCGTTTTCCCCTCTCCGGCCGCCTATTACTTTGTCTGTCCGGAAGGCATCGAGACACAGCCGCACATCCTGAAATTCCGTAACTGGCTGCTGGCCGAATCACAGCAGGCGCAGCGCAGTTACCGTTGAAGTATGAGTTATTGCTCATACCACGATGACAACACTTCACTGTTAATCCGGGCACAGGCTGTTTAGCATCAGTACATGCCCGCTCATATTATTTTTCTGACCTTATTCGCCGCCCTGCTGCACGCCAGCTGGAACGCCTTATTACGCAGCGGAACTGACCGGTTGTGGTCGATGACCATCATGTGCGTGACGATTGCCGTTACCTGCGGGGTTATCGCGCTGTTTCTGCCACTTCCTGACTTCGCGAGCGCGAAGTATGCAGTGTTATCGGGCCTGCTGCATGTCGGTTACAACCTGTGTTTAATACGCAGTTATCAAAGCGGTGATCTCGGGCAAACCTACCCGATTGCGCGCGGTTCTTCGCCGCTAATGGTGACCTGTGGCGCAGCTCTGTTCGCCGGGGAAAAGATCGCCTTCAACACCCTTGTCGGCATCGCGCTAATTTCTGGCGGTATTCTGATGCTTGCCATGAGAAGCCGTAAACTGGCGATACCGGGCCTGAAATATCCCCTGGCCACCGGCGCTTTTATCGCGGCATACAGCGTAGTGGATGGTATTGGCGTGCGTGTCTCCGGCAATTCGTTTTCCTATACCGTGTGGATGAGCATGTTATGGGGAGTACTGATGCCAGCGCTTTATATCGCCCTGCGCGACACGAAAAGTTTACTGCGCTGGCGGCCCGGTTTACTCAGTGCGGCGGCAGGGGGTGTGGTGTCGCTGCTGGCCTACGGCATGATCATTTATGCCATGGTGGCCGCCCCCATGGGCGCCGTCTCCGCGCTGCGCGAAACCAGTGTGCTGTTTGCCGCCGTTCTGGGTTATCTGTTTCTTGGTGAAACACTGACACTGAGAAAAATGCTGGCGTGTGCGGTAATTGCTACCGGCACACTGTTGATAGGTTAATCAAATCAGGAGAACTCGAGATGTCTGACCGCCCTGCTATTGCTCTGATAGGTCCCGGTGCGATTGGTACGACCATCGCTGCAGCACTGCATGAAGTTAACCGCACGCCGCTGCTTTGCGGGCGCACTGCGCATCCGCAATTAATTCTGCGTCATGATGACGGCGAGGTGGTGGTGCCAGGCCCGGTATTAATCAATCCGTCGAAGGTCCACTCTCCGTGTGATCTGGTTTTTGTTGCGGTGAAAACCACACAGGTGGCTGACAGCGCCGGCTGGCTTACCGCATTGTGCGATAAAAATACCGTTGTCTGTGCACTGCAAAACGGCGTCGAACAGAAAACCTCGCTGGAACCCTACGTCAACGGAGCAACAGTACTGCCTTCCGTTGTTTGGTTTCCAGCACAACGTGAGCCGGATGCCTCTGTCCGGCTGCGCGCAAAACCGCGTCTTACGCTGCCGGATGTGCCGCAGGCAAAACGGATCGCTGATGCGCTCAGCGGCACACGTTGTACGGTTGAATTATCATCCGATTTCCTCACGATCGCATGGCGCAAATTGCTGCAAAATGCGGTCGCGGGTCTGATGGTTCTCTCTAACCGCCGTGCCGGAATGTTCTCACGCGGGGATATCACGCAACTGGCACTGGCTTATCTGCGTGAGTGTCTGACTGTCGCGCGTGCGGAAGGTGCGGTACTCAGCGATAACGTTCCGCAAGAGATCGTTGACGGTTTTCATCGTGCGCCCGCGGACCTGGGCACTTCTATTCTCGCCGACCGCCAGGCTAACCGCCCGCTGGAATGGGATATACGCAACGGTGTCATACAGCGTTACGGTCTCGCGCGGGGTATTCCTACGCCCGTTAGCGACATTCTGGTACCGCTGCTGGCGGCAGGAAGTGAGGGGCCGGGCTGACGCCAATAAAAAGCCCGCCGCAGGCGTCATGCCAGCGGCGGGCTTTACGTATTACAGCTTATAAATCCTTAAACGATCCCAGCCGGAATCCGCGTTCAGTTATCGCAGTTTTGAGCGAGGCCGACGTCAGTACATCCAGCTCCGCCAGGCGCGGATAGCAATATTTGCTCGCCAGAAGGGTGTTATCGATAAACGCCGGATGGGTCATGATTTCCACCGAGCGGTCACCGCGCTGCGTGGCGTTGTCCAGCGTTTGCACAAACAGGGCTTCTGAAACCGTCTCTCCGTAGAAACTGCTGTCGAAACCGTCGGTACTCTTCGCGCCACACAGCGCAATGTTGCCCCGGCGGATCTCGTCACGATCGATGCGTACAGGAATGCCCTGATCTTTCGCGAACGCTTCCACGATCGGGAAAATCTGCGGGAACATATGCACATGATGATGACTGTCGAGATGTGTCGGCAAACGGCCAAACAGAGACACAAAACGCCCGAACTGGCATTGCAGTTCCTGCGCGATTTCATCAAGCGGTAACGTGCCCTGCTCTGCCATTTCCCAAATCCATTTTCCCAGTTCACCGTCGCGGGCCAGCCCCGGCATGGATGACAAGGGACGTCCGAGCGTCAGCACGAAATGCATGCCGACGGCAAGATCAGGATTTTCTTTGCTGAGCACCGCGGCATGTTCTGCAGCGGCCATATTCACCATCGCCGTCGTCGACCGCACCACACCGTGGTTGAATGCGTCGATGATCCCGTAGTTTTGCGCTTTACAAAGCCCGAAATCATCGGCGTTCACTATCAGTAATTTATCCATAAATGTCCCGGTTGAACGCCTCCCCTTTTCAGGGAAGGCCGTGGGTTTATTTCAGCGCAGCAATGGTGTTAGCAAAATTTGGCAGTAGTTTTTCATGTGCCAGCAACATTTCGCGCGCCAGTATCTCAGCATCTTTATCGGAATGGATCAGCGGGCTGAGGTTCATCGCCAGCAGAACATCATTGAATTCACCGCTCAGTGCGGCATTGCTGGCGGCAATCTCAAAGCCTTTGATGGTGTATATCAGGCCAAGCACTTTTTCGTCGAAATGCGTGATACGCGGGTGTGGTTTTGCGCCGTCACGCCCGATGGTGCACGTCATTTCCACCGCCCAGTCAGACGGGATGTTATCAATATGGCCGTTATGCGGGAAATTGACGTACTGCTCGGTTTGTTTGTCGTTGTAAATTGCGCTGATCACTTCGCAGGCGGCATCGGAATAATAGGCCCCGCCGCGCAATTCCAGTTCTTTCGGTTTGACGTTCAGATCAGGGTTTTTGTACAGATCGAACAGCTGCTTTTCAACCTTCTGTACCACCGTAGCGCGCGCACCGCCTTTGTAGAATTCCCCCATCTCAATCGCCAGCATCTCTTTCTGCTTAAAGTAATACAGCAGATAAGAACACGGCAGCAAATTCAGGGAGCGGATCAGGCTTTCGCTGAACGGTAAATCAAAGATGTTTTTCACCGAACCGGCGGTCAGTGTGCCGGACGCGACGCCGTCGAGCAGTTCGGCGAAACGTGATTCGCCGTTGACCAGAACATCTTTAATGAACACCATGTGGTTCAGGCCAAACAGGTCGATGGATAAATCGTCCTGCGGGGTCAGTTGCAGCACATCCTGAATGAACATTTTCATGCCAACCGGGATGTTACACACGCCGATGAATTTCTTGAATCTGGTGTGCCGGAATACCGCTTCCGTTACCATTCCGGCCGGGTTGGTGAAGTTAATCACCCAGGCGTCCGGGCAGATCTCTTCGACAGCTTTAATGATGTCAAAAATCACCGGAATGGTACGCAAGCCTTTGAACAGGCCACCAGCGCCGTTGGTTTCCTGCCCGAGATAACCGTGGCTGAGCGGAATACGTTCGTCCAGTTCGCGTGCTTTGAGCTGGCCAACACGCAGTTGCGTGGTGACAAAATCGGCATCCACCAAGGCTTCGCGGCGATCCAGCGTTTTATGCATTACAATCGGCACACCTGCACGTTCCACCATACGCTGGCAAAGATTGAAAATAATATCCTGTTTCTCTTTTCCGGCTTCCACATCGACCAGCCATAACTCGGTAATAGGCAATTCATCGTAGCGTTTAATAAAGCCTTCCAGTAATTCCGGGGTATAACTACTTCCGCCACCAATTGTGACGACTTTCAGTTTTTTACGCATAGGAACTCCCGTGCAATAATAATGCACTGCAAATTTAAACAGAGAAATAAATGATTCGGTTTAATTAATACTGCATAACTTCTTTCGGTAATGATTGGGGGTAAAAGAAGTTAGCTTTTTAAAGTTTTTAATAAACATACTCGGGCTGCTGTAACCGGATTCAAACGCGATGTCCGTGACCGAATAATTGGTGATCTCCAGCTGTTTTTTGGCAAAATCAATACGGATTTCATTAATAATCTGCATCGGTGTTTTGCCATAATGTCGCTGCGTGGCACGGCTGAGATATTCCTGTGATTTGCCGGAAAGGGCCACCATATTCGTTAATGCTTTGTCACTAAACTGTGCTTTGTCGTGCATCTTTTCGATGGTATTTTTAAGCCAGCCTGGCGCATCTGTCGTGATTTCTGATTCTCTGTGATGGCGTAAACGGTTCACAATATAAAACGTCACCATTTCCAGAAACTCATTAAATTCCCCGTTCCTGAAATTAAGAGAAGCGATCACAGATTCTATATAAGCCAGAAATTCAGTCTTGATCTGATAAACCTGTGACGCCACAAAACGGGATGGCAGTAAAGATAAATAGTGTTGCTCGAAGAACGCTTTGCTGATCCCGACATTTAATATCCGCGTCGCACCGAATTCATAGAAACTTTGGTGATGGGATCCCAGAGGGATAAAGACAAAATCGCCGCGTTCTAACAACACCCGTTTACCATTGACGTTCTGGTAATACCGGCCGGTCAGCACCACTGTAAATTCGTAGTAATCATGTTCATGCAGCCCGGAAATGCTTTCTACTTTGTTGTAGATGAACATGTGGAAATTCTGACCGTCGAAGAGTTGATTTTCGCGCGCTGTCTTGATTTCCATGCTCAGTACCGGTGGCTGCATTATGGCTCCCTACGTTATTTTATTTTTTCATGAAGCTCAATGAGTTCCGCAATCAGTTCGCGGGCCAGCATTGACGTCATCAGGTGATCTTGTGCATGCACCAGCACCAGGCTGACTTTGGTTTTTCCTTCGCCCTGATCGCCTTCAATCAGTTGAGTCTGCACCAGATGCGCTTCATTCAGCGCCATTTTTGACTGCGCCATCACCGAACGCGCCTGCTCAAAATCACCTTCTTTGGCTTTTTTGAGCGCCGCGTAAGCCAGGCTGCGTGCTTGTCCGGAGTTGATGATCAACCCCATCACCACTTCTTCGAGATCCTGCATTTCGCTTTCAGTTTCAACAATGCTGTCTAAATCCATCATCTCTGTCTCTCCATGATTGGCCGGATAACGGCGGGAAGATGGCCTCTGCCCGCCCTCCGTTCAGATTAAAATTTCAGTGAAGCGGCAATGTCTTCTTCGCTTTCTTCTTCTTCAATAATCGCCTGCGCCTTGTTAGACAAGATCACGAATGGCATGTACACCAGCGTGGCAATACCGAGATTGAACAATGCGACGAGCAGTGCCGCGATGCTGCCGTTACTGTTAAAGAAAGCGCCAAGCCCGGTCGGCATGGTCCACGGCGCCAGGTTAGTGACCGGAGGAATGATACCCATGCTGTACGCGGCGATCGTGATGGCGGCCAGAATCGGCTGAACCAGCACGAAGGGGATAAACATCACCGGGTTCATGATAATCGGCAGACCAAACAGGATGGGCTCGTTAATCTGGAAGATACCTGACGGCAGTGCCAGCTTGGCCACCTGACGATGATCGGCACGGCGTGAGGCGATAAAGATGGCGATGATAAGCCCGAGGGTTGCACCGGAACCGCCCAGCATGATGTAGGAATCCAGCATCGGTTTGGCCCAGAAGTGGAAGGTTTTCCCTGCATCAATCGCGGCACTCACGGAACCGTATTCGGTGTACAGCGCGATATTTTCAAGCGCCCACGGGGTCATGATGCCGTTGTCGAGCGCGGTCAGCGCCAGAGATCCGTGTACACCAAAGAACCACAGCAGTGAGTTGAAAATCACGTACGCCCAGCCAACCACGCTGCCCATTGCCGCCAGAGGTTTGGAAATTGAATCCATAATAATCTGGTGGAAGTTGTGGCCATATAATCCGAGTAACCAGGAAATAACCCCGAAGATAAACAGAATAATAAAGCCCGGAATTAACGCGGAGAAGGATCGGGAAACCGAAGACGGCACACTCGCCGGCAAGGTAATGACCCAGTTGCGGCGAATCACAAAGGTGAACATTTCTGCGACAACCAGACCTATTACCATACCGGAAATAATATTCGCGCCACCTAACCAGTTTGCGCCCACCGCATAAGCTTCACCGACGCTGTATGGCGTCACGGTCATAAAGGCTGCAACGGCTAATAAACCGGCGGAGAGGGAATCAACTTTACGTTCTTCCGCTAATGCCATGCCAATAAAGAATGGCGCCATCAGCGACATAATACCGAGCGTACCGTTATAAACATTAATACCGATGGTTTTCAGACCGGCCAGCGTATCGATAGTTGACGGGTCTAAGCGCACGCCTAAAGAATAAAAGAAAGAACCGGCACCAAAGTTCAGGAATACGTTATTAATTAAAACGAACATGGCACCCGCGAGGGTCAGCGGCATGAGTTTTATGAAGCCATTTTTAATGGCATTAATATGCGGTTGTTTACCTATTTTAACGGCAAAAGGAAGAAGTATCTTTTCAAGTGAATCAATGGCTTTGCTCATTGGTATTTTCCTTTAATGCCGCCATCTGGCGGCCAGGGGAAGAAATTCGCTCTTTGACTGGAGTTCTCTTTGACTTAAAAATTTCAATATAAAGACGTTCAATTTTAAAATAAGGAAAAACGTAAGATCACTGCGCTGCTGCTTTTTTGATCGCAGCAACGGCTGCTTTCAGAACACCTAACCCGTCAATTTTGCCGTACAGGCCAGAATCGATCACTTCAACTGGTTTACCCGGCAAGACTTTTTTAATTTCATCCAGCATATAGGCAATTTGCGGCCCAAGCAGAACGACATCGGCTGCCGCACCTTTCTCTGCAGCCAGTGTTTCAGGAAATGCTTCGATAATGACCGGGACCTCATACTTCTCAGCCTGAACCTTCATTTTAGAAACCAGTAACGAGGTTGACATTCCGGCGGAGCAAAACAAATAAATGACTTTCTTTTCCATGATAAAACCCTCATATCCCGATAAATTGCAGCTCAGGCAACGGTTTTTCCTTCACCTGCGAGAATGTATTCAGAGCAAATAAATTGAAGATAACGAATCGTCTCTGCCTGAAAGCAGTATACGGCATCACTTCAGGGCGCGATAATTCGGAACTTATAGAAATTGTCTCTCCTTGACCATCCCTTATGACTCCCTTCACGTTTTGGGTAAATAACTCGCGAGGATAAATAAGATAAAGACGCACGGCCACGCAACAAGAAGTTAACATTTACACTTACCCAAGCAGGGGACAATATGAGAAACTGGCAATGATTGCGCAAACATTACTATTTTGACGCCATAATTCAGTGGTCAATGCTTTGAATAATAAAATAAATGCTCAGAAAGGCCGTTCCCGTACGGCTACGCTCGAAGATGTTGCTCAGGCCGCCAGCCTTTCACCCATGACGGTCAGCCGCGCCTTAAACAATCCCAAAGTCGTGCGCCCGGCGACCATTGCCCGCGTGATGGAAGCCGTGAGAAGTACCGGTTACATCCCCAATATGCTGGCCGGTGGTCTGGCGACCAGCCGCACGAAACTCATTGCCGTCGTCGTGCCGCAGATTAACAACAATATGTTTGTTGATACCGTGCAGGCCATCAGCGACCAACTGGCGGCACGGGGTTATCACATGCTGTTGTGTATTGTCGGCTATGAGCCGGAAGATGAAACCGATATTGTCGCCACCCTGCTTTCGCGTCGACCGGACGGGATTGTGCTGACCGGCATTCATCACACGTCGGAACTGAAAAGAATCATTCTTAACGCCAATATCCCGGTAGTAGAAATCTGGGATTTAACGCCCACACCGATTGACATGCTGATTGGCTTCTCGCACGAAAAAGTCGGCAATGCCATCGGTGACTATTTCCTCGGCAAAGGCTTCAGGCGTTTTGGCTTTATCTGTGCTTCCGATCGCCGCGCAATGGTGCGTAAAAACGGGGCAATCAGCGTGTTGCGGGCCATTCCTGAGCACGACATTAAAGAAGTGATTGTTTCCCGTCCGGCGAATATGGAAGTCGGACGCCAGGCATTGCGCCAACTGCTCGCCAGCGATCACCGCTTTGACGCCATCATTTGCAGCTCCGACACCCTGGCGCAGGGCGCAATCATGGAAGCCGAATCGCAGGGTTTACGCGTGCCGGATGATTTCTCGGTGATCGGTTTCGCGGACCTGAATTTTGCCGCCCATAACCGCCCTGCCATTACCACCGTCAGCGTCGAAAAATGGGATTTAGGCATCCGCGCGGCAGATATGCTGGCGGATAAAATTGAAGGCATCGCGGTTGAGGAACCTATTGTTGATATGGGTTACAAACTGGTTATTCGGGAATCAGCTTAGCGCCTTGCACACTTCAGCTTTTGTTTTAACCATAATACTCCACCCCAACCCTCCCCTTCGCAGGGGAGTGAGTTGTCCGCGTAATTAATTCAACTTTATATTTTTCCCGGTTATAAATAACCCTGACAATTGAAACTCATTCTTATTTGTTAAAAATGTTAGCTAACATTCATAACAACAAATAACAGAAACTTTCCGTACGGAATTATATTGATCTAAATTCTACCCACAAAATCATGAAGAATACTTTGATAAACAATGCTATTTCCCCCTTAGCCATTCACAATAAAAACAATCAATATCTCATTGATTTAATGAGACTTTAAATCAAATTAAACCTGTGGAACTCCTTAATGCATTTCCCGCCTTATAGTTCATGGGGAATTTATTCATTTATTTTAGATGTAGCGGTGATATTATCGATTTGTACCCAAAAAATAATAATAATTAACCCAAACTTAACATCAGGCATGTGAGAGTCGTAATTCTATGCTCCTTCAAAAAAAAACAACCCGTCGCAAGTTTTTACTTGGGTCGCTGATGGCTTTGCCTGTCGGGACCATCATGATGAAAGGGCTGTCAGCGGCACAAGCTGCAGAAATGGCTGCCCCGGATTTACTCGAATATAAACCGATATTTTTCAGCGCCGATGAGTGGCAGTTTATTATGGCCGCCGCTGACCGCCTGATCCCTGCGGGTGGCAAAGGCAAAGCACCGGGCGCACTCGAAACCAATGTGCCGATTTTTATCGATCAGCAAATGCACGGCGATTTCGGCGAAGAAATCTATATGCAGGGCCCGTTCAACGTGCATGCTCCGGCGACGATGGGGTATCAGATCCCGTTCCGTCCGCAGCAAATCTACAAAACCGGCATTCGTATTGCGAACGCCTGGTGTCAGCAAAATCATCAGAAAGCCTTCCATGAACTGGCCGATCAGGACAAAGACAATGTGCTGACGCAGTTGCAGAAAAACGGCATCAAATTTGCCGATGCGGGCGAAGAAAATCTTGTCGCCTCGCAATTCTTCAGCGAACTGCTTTCAGACACCAAACACGGCTATCTGGCAGACCCGATCTACGGCGGGAACAAAGGGATGAAGGCGTGGATTGCCATCGGCTTCCCCGGCGCACGCGCCAGTTTCACTGAGTGGGTTAAGCAGCACAATGTCCCGTATCCGCTGGGGCCTGTGAGCCTGCAGGGCGCGCGTGCCTGAGTGCCTCGCCCTATTACCGTTTTCTGATGACTGACAGGATTAAAGATGGCAAAAGTAACTAAACCAGAAGTCGACGTCGTTGTTGTCGGCCTCGGCTGGGCTGGCTCGCTGATGAGTATCGAGCTGGCGATGGCGGGCCTGACCGTTCGTGCGCTCGAACGTGGCGGCGATCGCGGCTACGAAGAATTTGCTTACCCGAAACCGGCGGACGAATATGCCTACGCGGTACGCAATAAAGTCATGGCGACGCCGGCTGAAGCCGCTGTCACCGTGCGTTACAACATGAGTGAAACCGCCCTGCCAACCCGTAAATGGGGTGCATTCGCGCCGGGTACCGGCGTGGGTGGTTCCGGTCTGCACTGGACGGCGGTATTGATTCGCCCGACGCCGACCGATTTAAAACTCAAAACTTACGCTGACGAAGCCTACAAACCAGGCATCCTGCAGGAAGACATGCGGATCATGGATTTCCCTTTCTCCTGGGATGAAATTGAGCCGTATTACACTAAGTTTGAGCATATCTGCGGTCAGTCCGGCAAAACCGGTAACCTGCGCGGTCAGATTATGGAAGGCGGGGATCCGTTCGAAGGGCCACGTTCCGAGCCGTATCCGCTGCCTGCGCTGGAAGACACGCTCAACAGCAGCATGTTTGCTGAAGTCACCAAAAAAATGGGCTACCACCCGTTCCCGAACCCGTCAGCCTGCGTGTCCCGCGCCTGGACTAACCCGTACGGCAACCAGATCGCGCCGTGTAACTACTGCGGTTATTGCAGTAAATACCCGTGCCTGAACTACTCGAAAGCGTCGCCGCAAACGGCGGTGATGGACGCGCTGAAACGCATGGATAACTTCTCTTATGAAGTGCATGCCAATGTGCTGAAAGTCGAACTGCATGATGATAAGAAAACCGCCAAAGGCGTGATCTACATGGATGCAGACGGCAACGAGTGCTTCCAGCCAGCGAAAATCGTGGTACTGAGCAGCTTCCAGTTCTGCAACGTGCGGCTGATGCTGCTGTCCGGGATCGGCAAGCCTTACAATCCGATCACCGAAGAAGGCGTGATTGGCCGCAACTATGCGTTCCTCAGTAACGGCGGTTCGACGCTGTTCTTCAAAGACAAAAACTTCAATCCGTTTGCCACCGCAGGCGCCACCGGCCAGATGTTCAACGATATCTCTCCGGGCAACTTCGACGGCCCTTCCCTTGGCTTTATCGGCGGTGCGAAAATTCACAGTTCGCAGGCCACCGGCACGCCAATCAGCACCTCGCTGCCAAAAGGCACGCCTGCGTGGGGCACCGGCTGGAAAGAAGGCATGGAAGAATGGTACGGCCATTCGATGAAAATCAGCATCACCACCACCTGCCAGTCTTACCGCGATATTTATCTGGATCTGGATCCGAATTACAAAGATGAATATGGCTATCCGCTGCTGCGTATGACCTTCGACTGGAAACAGAACGAACTCAAATTGCAGCAATATCTGAAAGGCATCGTGGGCAATATCACCAAAGAGCTGAACCCGGACAGTTACAGCGAAAGCTTCCTGCCGATGGACGCGCACTTTGACCTGACCAAATACGTCTCTACCCACAACGTGGGCGGCGCGGTGATGGGCGATAACCCGAAAACCTCGGCGCTGAACAAGTTCCTGCAAAGCTGGGATGTGCATAACGTATTTGTGCCGGGCGGTAACGCTTTCCCGCAAAACTTCCAGGCTAACCCGACGGATACCATTGGTGCGATCACCCTGATGGCGGCGCAGGCGATTAAAGATCAGTACCTGAAAAACCCTGGTCCACTGGTTCAGGCATAAGCGGAGATGAACAGGATGAAACTCAAAAGTTTATTTATCGCTAACGCCTTGCTGCTGGGTGCGGGTTTTATGGCGAATGCGCAGGCGGATACCAATACACAACCCGACAACGCAGCGCTGATCAAACAGGGCGAATATGTGGCGCGTCTGGGCGACTGCGGCGCCTGTCATACGGTGGCGGGGAAACCGGCGTTTTCAGGCGGGCTGGCGATCAACTCCAATCTGGGCACCATTTATTCCACCAACATTACACCGGATAAAGACCACGGTATTGGCGGTTATAGCGAAGCACAATTCTCGGATGCAGTGCGCAAAGGCGTTCTGCCGGACGGCACCCGTTTGTATCCGGCAATGCCTTATCCGGATTACGCCAAAATCAACGATCAGGACATGCACGCGCTCTACGTTTACTTTATGCAGGGCGTAAAACCGAGCGCAGAACAACCGCCTGAAACCGATCTGAGTTTCCCGTTCAGCCAGCGCTGGGGCATGCGTTTCTGGAACTGGGCGTTCGCGTCTGACAAACCTTTCCAGCCAATCGGTGGCGCTTCTGAGCAGGTAAACCGGGGTGCGTATCTGGTGGAAAGTCTCGGGCACTGCGGCAGTTGCCATACCCCACGAGGTTTCGGCATGAATGAAAAGGCGCTGGACAGCAGCGACTCTGATTTCCTGGCGGGCGGTAGCCTGAATAACTGGGACGTCCCTTCCCTGCGCGGCGTGGCGCACTGGAACGAGCAGGAAATTGCCGATTATCTGGGCAAAGGGCGTAATGACAAAGCAGCAGTTGGCGGCGAAATGACGTCTGTGGTGGAAAACAGTACCGCACACATGACCGATGACGACCTCAAAGCCATCGCGGCCTACATCAAGTTCCTGGGCGGTAACCCGCCGGTTCCGGCAGAGGACACGCAAAAAGCCAGCGCGACCGAAGCCAGACTGACGGCGGCGAAAAACCTCAGCGAAGGCGAGCGTTTGTATCTGGATAACTGCGGCGCCTGTCACTTTGTCACCGGCAAAGGCGCACCGGGCGTTTTCCCGCAACTGGATCAGGCAACGATTGTGAACGCGAAAGATCCGACCGGGCTGATCCACACCATTCTGGCGGGCGCGCAGCAACCGTCAACGGCACGGGCGCCGTCAACGCTTGTGATGCCGGGCTTTGCCAGCCGTCTGACGGACGAAGAAGCGGCGCAATTGTCGACCTTTATCCGTCAAGGTTGGGGCAACAACGCACCGGCAGTGACGGCGAAAGACGTCAGCGAAGTCAGAAAAACCCTGACGAAGTAATCACTTTTGCAGGCTCAAACGGCTTTCCTCACGGAAGGCCGTTTTTTTATAGGCGATCAGGCAGCGGGCGTTTCATGCAAATGACGCCACAGAATTTTCCCTTCTGCATCCACCACAAATAACACCGTCGAATAACGCAGTGTTTCCGGCTGGCCGGGCAACTGCTGGCGTTCCTGATACGCGACTACCGCGCCTTTTTCACTTTCAGCAATCACCACCGGCTTTTCGACCTCAATCTTCAGCCCGCTTTTCGCGCCCCGCTGCGCCCTGAAAAAAGCACACAATGCCGGATGATCCAGCCGGTGGCCGGTGATCGTTACCATCGAATAGGCCGGACTAAACCGCGCCAGCAGTTCATCACAAACCTGCCCAGGTGCAGCGGAGTCTGAAAACCAGCGCTGAATTAACCCATGCGCATCAAACACTTCTTTCACAAAACGATTCATAACTTTTCCTGTTGGTGTTCCTGTAGAAGCCGTTCCTGAATAATGGCGTGCCCCGGTAACCGCAGACACAACATGATGGGAATAATGACGCTGGACGCCGCAACGGTGAAACTCAGCGGATAGGCGAATGCCGGAACAGAAAGCTGCCAGGCACTCAGCATCACGCTGACCAGCGTCACGCCAAGACAAAAACTCAGCTGGCGGTTGATGTTCCACAGGGCGCTGGCGTCAGCCAGTTGTTCAGTACGGATATGTAAAAACGCAGCGCTTTGCGCCGTACTGCTGCACAGACTGCTGCCCGCCCCCATTAACGTAAACGCCGCGATTGCCAGCCACGGCGCTGCGGGAAACACACTGAGCAGCGCCAGCAAACCAATACCCGCACCCTGAATCAGACAGCCCGGAATAAATAACGCCCGCGGCCCGAGCCGGTTAAACATTTTGCCGGTAAAACTGATGGCAGCAAATGACGCCAGCGACCACGGCAACATCAGCCCGCCCGACTGCGCCGCCGAGAAGTGGTGTTCATTCTGCAGATACAGCATGGCAATCAGGCTGACGCCGGTAAACACACCGGGAATACACTGATAAATCAGCATGCCGGTGCGCAATAACGGATCTTTTATCAGCGTCAGATCCAGCAGCGGCTCAGGGTGTTTTCGCGATCCCCGTACAAACATCGTCATCAGCCCTGCACCGGCCACGAATAATGCGCTGCCGCTCAGCCATTCATTGTTTTCGCCCAGAGATGTCAGCCCCCATAGCACCAGCGCCAGCCCGCCATTCAGCAGCGCAAATCCTTTCAGATCGAACCTCCCTGCCGGTTCACGCGGCGTTTGCGGCAGCCAGCACAGTGCCAGAACCCAGGCCAGCGACGACAGCGGCAGGCTGGCAATAAACACCCAGCGCCAGCTAAAACTGTCCACGATAATGCCGCCGAGAGCCGGAGACAGCGCCGGTGCCAGCAGCCCGACCAGCATGATCACCGCAGACAGCCGGGCGCGTTCATGGCTGCGGTACAGTGCATAAGTCAGCGTCTGCCCGAGCGGGATCAGCAATCCGCCGCCAAGCCCCTGCAAAACCCGCCAGCCAATCAGCGTGGTCAGGCTTGCCGCGCCCGCTGCAGCGAGTGAGGCAAGCATAAAAATCGTCAGCGAGAGGATAAACACCCGCCGCGCACCGAAACGCCCCGCCAGCCAGCGGCTGAGCGGAATAACCAGTGTCAGCCCCAGAATATATCCGGTACTGACCCACGCCAGCGCGCTGACCGGTGCCTGAAATTCCCGTGCAATGCCGGGATACGCCACATTGGCGATAAACATGTTGATCAGATCAACGAAAAAACCGAGCAAATACACTGCGGCAACCCGCGCCCTGTGACTCATTCTTACGTATCCACAATGGGTAAAGGCGGGCAATGTAACGGAGAAGTTCTTACGGATAAACGGACGCGGTGCAGTTACACTGTCAAAATTATTTTGACAGTAAGGACACACAGAATGCTGAATTTACAGCGGCTGGAGATTTTCGTCGCGGTGGTTAACGCAGGCAGTTTTACCGGCGGAGCAGTCTCCCTCGGGCTGACCAAAGCGGTAGTGAGTTTTAATGTGAAGCAACTGGAAAGTGAAACTGGCGTCGCACTGCTGACCCGAAGTACCCGGCGGCTGGCACTGACGGAATCAGGCGAACGCTTTTATCAACGCTGTCAGGATTTATTGCAGGAAGCCGAAGCGGTGCTCGACGACGTGCGTCGTGATCACGGTGGCCTGAGCGGTCAGTTGCGGATCACCAGTACACCGGAATACGGCGCGCGCGTGGTGGTTCCGGCGCTGGCGGCGTTTTCTGCACTGCATCCGCAACTGCGCATTCAGCACGTCGCCTCTTCACATCACGACGACCTGATCGCCGGACGTTTTGATCTGGCGATCCGTCTCGGCCAGTTGACTGATTCTAGTCATCACGCCGCCGCACTCGGGCGTTTCGGTATACTGCCGGTGGCATCTCCGGCCTTTTTGCGCGAACACGGAAACATCACTACGCCGGACCAGTTGGCCGCAAGCCGGTGGATCGCTCACAGCCGTCTGCCGTTACCTATGAGCTGGCCGGTCACTGATGCTCAGGGAAAGCAAAACCCGTTTCGCGTGACGATGCCGCCCGCCATTGTGGCCGACAGCGCCTCGGCGTTGTTAGCCTTTGCGCTGGCAGGTGCAGGCGTCGTGCTGTTGCCGGACTGGCTGGTGCAGCCGGAAATCGACGCACAGCGTTTATGCCATGTGCTGCCCGGTCACCGTTTTCCGCCACAGGGCATTTTCGCGCTGTATCCTAACACCCGTCACGTGCCTGAAAAGGTGCGAAGCTTTATTGATTTTCTGCAAAGCCGGCTGGCGGAGTTCCCCGCCCAAGCTAAGATTTAACTCAGCTCACGGGAGGAAACATTCATTATGATCATCGAGACATCACGGTTGCTGCTCCGGCCTGTTACGGCTGAGGATATTCCCACGTTTTTTGCTATTTACGGCGATCCGCAAACCAATCTTTTTAACCCGCGCGGGCCATTGCCGGACATCGCGGCAGCACAGGAAAAACTGAACAGCTGGCTGAGGGAATGGCCGGATAATGGTTACGGGCACTGGGCCATTGCGCACAATCATCAACCGGATCAGATTATCGGTTTCGGCGGGCTGGGTATCCGTGAAGGCTACGAAAATCACCGTGTGTTTCTCGGCTATCGCTTTGCGACAACAGCGTGGGGAAAAGGGCTGGCAACGGAGTTTGCCAGCACAGCGCTCAGCACCGGTTTTGAGAAACTGGGCATACTGCGGATTTCGGCTACCGTACGTGAAAATCATCTGGCTTCACAGCGCGTTCTGGAAAAAATCGGCATGCAGAAAGTGGGTTTTGAGGGCGATCCGCTCCATGGCACGGGCAGTTACCTTTACCGGCAGACCAACCCGCGCACAGTCAGCGGCCCATCGTTCAGCTGACATAAAACCACCTTGGGCGATCGTCCCCCGCCTGAGATCGGAAAATTCTGAGTCTCAGGCATTGCTAGCTTTTTTTTTCTAAAAATACCTGTACAACTTTCTATATCTTGTATAACTTTATAGTCACACAGGCAATCATTACTCACACATCTATTAACATAAGGGTTAATTATGCGTCAGAACAGACACAACGGAATGGCCCCGGACACGTCTCATTCCTTATACAGTCAGGTCTTTTCTGAAGAGGAAACAATGGGGCGCGTTGTTGTTGAAATTCTTGAGGCAGGAAAGAACCTCAATCGCAAAGCTTTATGTTCAAAACTTTTAAATCGTGTTGAAGCGGCTGGAAGTGAAGAAGAGGAAAAGCATTATATGAAGCTTATCCGTCTGGTACTTGAACGAGATTCATGATCCACCCTGATTAAGATCATAGTGCAAAGATTGGCTTCATAGCATTTCAGTTCGACATATTATGCGGGCTTGATTAATTCACAGCCTACCAAATTTTATGCCCTCAGGCGTAAAGTACTAACTCTGAACCTGAAGCTAATCTGCCCAAGAACTTTGGCCGGCATATATTCAGAGGCTGCTAATATGTACAGAAGTAATGAAGAAAGACTGACTGATAAGCTGATAGGTGAGGCCGTAATTTCCTTGCTTAAATCGAAGAACCCGATATCGACTGACAGACTCATCGCACAATTACAGTTTATGGCTGCAAGTGCTGACAACATAAATCGGAAAAGTGCCTGCGAGCGGATTATTAATGAGATCCGCCATGATCTGGCTGATAAACGTGCGCGAATTACCTACGAAGTGCGGGATGTCGATAATGTACGACACTTTTTCAATGCTGAAGGGCCGTCCGATGACAAGAAAAGACATTGATTCATCAAAGAATCATTCGCTAAATCAGGGCGATGCGATGAATTCAAACCCATCCCAGACGATGACAGATTCTGTTTATCACTCAGATGTTTATAACTATTTCAACAATGCGGGCGAACTGTTTTTGAGTGAAACCGAAGTGTTGGGTGCCGCTATTCGCGTCATTCTGGCCGAACAAGGCAAAGTGACAAATAAAGCCATTATATTGCACCTGATTACACAGCTTGAATGCACATCCGATGTGGTGCAGTTGGATATTCTGCGTAGTGCACTGGAAATGGTTGTGGGTATGACACCCGAAAATTCCGGCGTCTGATCCCGGCTGATTAGATTTATTATATTTAATAATTTCACGTTCATTTTTGAAAACCGAACGTGACTTCACTCATAAACAGCAAGTGCGGAGGGTATCAAAATGCAAGATGTGTCTTATACTCATGTCAAATTAGCTGATTATATTCTGACAGAAGACCCGGAACTTCTGGTCGGAAATGAAACTGTCATCCGTATTTATAATAATTTAAAAAATCGGAAAGAACGGGTAACCCATAAAGATATTATTCTTTACCTGATTCAAAAAATTGAGCAGGAAAGTGATTCGGGTAAACAGGATGTATACTTAGAGGCACTTGAATACGTCGTATACCGCACTCCTGATGATGATGTCGTATAATATATCACCTGCGTAGCGTTAAGACTTTGCGAATCAGCCGGATAAATATTTTATATTTGTCCGGCTGATTCATTTAATCTTACTGAAATCTTTTATCGGACTTTTGATATTTAAAGATTTCGGTTTGTTAACAGATATTCCTGCTTAACTTCCGGCCACGCGACAACCGGTGCTCCATTTAGCCTTGGTGAAGCAAACAGCGAGCCCTGGAAATTACACACCCCTGCCGCATCGAGCCACATCCATTCTTCTGCTTTTTCAACACCCGTCGCGATAACCGATATTTCCAAAGAAGAGCAAAACCTGATAATGGCCTGAACAATGGCCTGTTTGGGTCCGCTGGTATGAATGTCACAAATCATATTGCGGTCAATCATAATCTTTTCCGGCTGGCATTGAGTCAGCAACAACAATCCCGCTGATCCTGCGCCGAAATCATCAATCGCCAGTCGCATTCCTGAGGCTTTAAGCTGTTGCAACGCTGTAACGAAATTATCTTCGCGTGTCACGACGCCGTTCTCGGTGATTGCCACGACAATCTGCTCCGGAACCAGACCATGAGCAGTAATCTCATGAACTAAAAATCCGATAGCATCAGGTACCCGGACTAACGTCATAGGCAAAAGTTTGATTGTCAGCGTTTTGTCGCTGATCCCCATCTTCTGTGCCAGTGCAAAAGCCAGCTTTTTGGTTTTCAGGTCAGCTTCATAAATGGTTGTTCTGGAAAGCGCAGAAAAGTACTCCATCGGAGAACCGTCACCTGGACCGCACAGACGGGCTTCGTAAGAGGTAATCTCGCGACTCAGTGGATCAACAATGGGCTGATACGTAAAGCTGTAATCCTTCATCTCGGGAAAGATAAATCCTGCTTCAGGTTTCAGTGACTCATCGGCGATAAAAGACCAGGAATCCGCCGGAAGAATTTCGAGATAATTTTCCTTTTCACGAGCCTGTACAAAGGTGCACAAAAATTGAAGCGCGCGGTCTTCATAGGTCAGCCGGTATTTGGACGTCCCCTTATCCAGCACGGCCTGAAGGACAACATCCTCGTGATGGTGCCTGAGGTCAAAAAGTTCCATCCCCACATTACCGAAGCGGCGCGACGGCGCGTAATCACGCATGAGAACAACGACATTATTGTGCCGCTGATCGCTGCAAATCGTATTATAAATAGCATCGACGGCCTCTTCCGGCCCTTCCAGCAACTGGAAAAAGTGCATTCCGTCAAAAAGCAGAATACCGGTAATACTGTTGCGTTCATTCCCGATGTTGGCTCGCGACACCATCTCTTCCAGAGAAGCAGGCAGGACAGAGTCACTGATGTGGCTGCGGTAGACGAGGGTTAAAAGCATTAAGAAATTCCAGGGCAGGCTTCAGTTATGAACCCCACGATAACAGAAATTTTATTTACGGAAAAATCTCAATTGATTATCTTCGCTAACATATTGTGGTGAAAAAATGCCGTGATGCTCAGGCCTGTGACCATTAAGAGTAATGGCGCGGTTGCCATTTTGGAGGATAATCGCTGACATTCTATTCATTTACAGGAAACAGGGCATGACTCAACAACCCGCACCAGAAGATTTTTACAGCGAAAAATACGGCCTGACCCGTACCCACTCAGAAATCATCAACGCCGCACAGCATGTCCGGCCGGGTAAAGCACTGGATTTAGGCTGTGGCAGCGGGCGTAACTCGCTGTATCTGAACCTGAAAGGGTTTGAGGTGACGGGCTGGGATAACAACGCCATAAGCGTCGCAAAAGTGAATGATATTATCGCGGCGGAATCACTGAATAACATCAATATCAGCGAAGCTGATCTGAACACGCACCGTTTCAGCGGTGAATATGATTTTATTTTTTCCACCGTGGTCATGATGTTTCTGCAACGCGACAGCATCCCGCACATTATTGAAGACATGCATGCGGCCACCAACACGGGCGGTTATAACCTGATTGTGGCCGCCATGGACAGCCCGGATTATCCGTGCCCGCTGCCCTTCCCGTTCACGTTCAAGCCGTCAGAACTGCGTGATTATTATCGCGGCTGGGAAATCGTGAAATATAACGAAGATGTCGGCGAACTGCATAAACGCGACGAAAACGGAGACCGTTACAAGTTGCGGTTTGCGACGCTGCTGGCAAGAAAAATCTGATATCCATCAGTCCTTCGCAGGCAAACCCTGCATAGCCTAGCTTTTCGACTAAACTTAAATTCCACCCAAAAAGGAGCACGATATGTCATCACAAGACTTTGATAAAGATCCTAGCCGTGTGGAAGATAAAGTAGAAAACACGGTTAACCAGTTTGCCGGTGAAGCGCAAAAGCAATTTGGAGATTTTGTTGACTCTCCGAAACATCAGCTTAAAGGTGCTGCACGCAAATACTCCGCGCAGGCGAGTGAAGCAGTTTCTGACGTGGCGGATAAAATCAAAGAAAATCCGCTGTCGGGATTGATTGCTGCCGGTGCGATTGGCGTGGTTCTGGGGCTACTTTTAGGCCGCAAATAACCGTCCGGGAGAAACAGATTTCTCCTACACAAATTATTAACAAAAAGAGGGTATGATCTTGTCTTCTGTAGCAATCTACAGATTATTCAGACATTCCCCTTGTAGCAAATCCAATACCCGTCTCCCCTGACGGGTATTTTTTCGCCAGCTTGCGTGAATCATTGCCCTTTACCGACCAGCTGAGCGGCTTTCACGAAAATTTCATCTTCCACACCGTCCCCTTTTTTACGCCCGAGCCGCCGCAGTTCATCAATGATGCTCTCCCGGTTAATAATCGTTCCGCTGGAAATTAACCCCATAACAGCCGCACCAATGGCCAGCCCGATCAGGCCTGTCTTTTCGCTTTCGTCCTTCATGATGACCCCGGTAAATTATTCGAATTTTTCAGATAACGCTCAGTATCTATAGCTGATGTAATGGCATTTGTCAGAATTCGGGCACAGCCGGGATCGCATTTTTCTATCAGGGTTAAGGGGGCTGGCATAGCCTGAGACGGAGAAATTCCGCCTTGTCAGCAGTCTGTAAAAGACCTATATTTAGACCGAAGCCTCGACAGGAGCAGTAAAACATGCAAATACAGACCATCAGCTTCGTGAAGAAGCATGCCGCTGCGCTTGATTTATCACAACCTATACTGGTCACTCAGAATGGTGAACCGGCTTATGTGATTGAATCCTATGAAGACAGGCAAAAAAGGGATGAAACCATCGCTTTACTCAAGCTGCTGACACTGGCAGAAAATGATAAAGCTGAAGGCCGGACATTGACGAGGGAACAGTTGTTAGCAGATCTCTACTGATGAGTCACTCATCTCATCGGCTCATTATTGGGATCAATTTATGTCTGCCACGAAAAGTAAAATTACGATTGAGTACCTGCAAACTGTAAAGCTATCCATTGATGAAATCGCTTCGTTCCAGACCTTACAGGGAAACGACCCTTTAAAGATCATCAACGCTGTATTAGATGAGTTTGAAACAAAAGTGAAAGTATTTCCTTTGTCCTGCCCGGTTTCACCTGATCTTGCAGCGCTGGGGATTATCAAGTATCGCGAATGCAGTACGTTGAGCGGTTATCGCATCATATATACCTATGATGAACCGGCAAATTTGATCTCTGTCTATGTGCTGCTTTCGCAGCGGCAAAATGTTCAGGCGCTGCTGTTTAAAAAGCTGATCATGGGCTAACAACGCAAAAGCCACGCAAACATCGCGTGGCTTTTTTCAGCGCGTCATCCTCTGTTAAATCATCAGTTTTCCAGCTGGTACGTCAGCGTAATCTCGGCTTTCAGAACCTGTGAAACCGGGCAGCCAGCTTTGGCTTTTTTGATGATTTCATCGAATTTATCTTTATCGATGCCTGGCAACTTCACTTTGCTGTCGAGCGCGATTTTGGTGATCGCAAAGCCGCCATCCACTTTATCGAGTGAAACATCTGCGACAGTATCGATGCTTTCCGGCGTGTGCCCCGCTTCGCCGAGCATCAGCGAGAGCGCCATGGAGAAGCAGGCTGAGTGCGCCGCGCCAATCAGTTCTTCCGGGTTAGTGCCTGGCTTACCTTCAAAGCGGGTGTTGAATCCATAGGGTTGTTCCTTCAGGGCACCGCTTTCAGAAGAGATGTAACCTTTACCGTGTTTAATATCGCCTTCCCAGTGTGCCTGTCCTTTCTTATGAATGGTCATATTTTCCTCCGGTTTGCATTACATTAACGTTAAGTATAGCTTCTGATCGGTGATCCGCGAGGATGGCCGGGCTATGCGGTCTGCGGGTAACTTTTCTATAAATCACAACAAAATAGATAACCGAGGAATAAAGCATGTTTAAACCGCAAGATGTTGTTCAGTCCAAAACCGGCGGCCCGAAAATGATCGTCCGTCGTGTTGAAGGCGACACGCTGTGGTGCTCGCGTACGGACGACTTTTCTGCCACTGAAATTGAAGTAAAAGCCGACACCGTGGATCTGTATCAC
Source organism: Rahnella aceris (assembly GCF_011684115.1). Classification (NCBI taxonomy): domain Bacteria; kingdom Pseudomonadati; phylum Pseudomonadota; class Gammaproteobacteria; order Enterobacterales; family Yersiniaceae; genus Rahnella; species Rahnella aceris. The sequence continues at coordinate 507,014 of NZ_JAADJV010000003.1, forward strand.
GAAGACGGCGATTTTGGCGTGTGCTGATCACTCCATCAATTTATCCCTCAAGGCTGCCACGGTGGCCTTTTTGTTTTCGTCAGATTGCCAAAAAGCACAACATGAATTAATATTCGATATTATTAAATAATAATTCACGAGAACAATGATACATGGACGCCAGCATTCCGGTAGAGAAACAGTTTCAGGCCTATAACCACCACGATCTCGATGCCTTTTCCGCCTGCTACAGCGAAGACTTTACCGCCTATCGCATGCCCAATATGCTGCCTTCCTTAGAGGGGAAAGACGCACTCAGAACGTTCTATAAAAACCACCGGTTCAACAACAGCGCATTACGTGCTGAGCTGATCTCACGAACCGTGCTGGGCAATAAAGTATTTGACCATGAAATGATCTACGGAATTTATGAGACCCCCGTCAACAGCATTGCCGTGTTTGAAGTCGAAAACGGGCTGATTAAGACAGCCTGGTTCTATTTTGAATAATCATGCATTTTTTGTGACTGGAAGTATTCATTGGTTGCGGATGGATATCCTCAATCATAATTTCCAATTATGTAAAATTCTGAATATAGTGGTCGGAAATTACTGAGAATAATCTGATCAAGGGACCGGCCATAATGAATAAGCCTTTTGCGTGGATGTCTGTGTTTGTTGCCGCCGCATTTTTAAGCGGATGCGCGCAGCCAACAGTTAAAAACACTGAGCAGGATCAGTCAGCACTGAATACCCGTTGCTACAGTGAGTTCAGGGCACTTCAGACGCTGGATAAACAAGCTTTCAATGTTTATAAGCAACAATTTAGTCAGCTCAACGACGCATATGCAGTTTATAAAACCAATGCTTCGCTGATTAACAAAGACTCCAAAGAAATGTTTGCGCTTGAATTAAAAGATAAGCAGACACTTATCTGTGCCCGAGTTAAAAGCGCCGTGTTCAATAACATGAATCAGCGTTCTCAGATGCTCAACGATATTTAACAGAATCAGACATTGAATCCTGGGATTTTATAATCTCAGGATTCAATGATTGCTCTACCATCCCGCCCGCATTACCAGCCTTTCACCGCATCCCCGTGATAGATAGCGTCCGCCGCTTTCACTGTCGCATCCGTCTGATAAGCCTCAACCAGCTCCTTCACGGCCTGGCTGTCTTTGTTATCTTCACGTGCCACGATGATATTCACGTAAGGTGAATCTTTATCTTCGACAAACAGGCCATTTTTGCCCGGCGTCAGCCCGACCTGTCCTGAATAAGTGGTATTGATGATCGCCAGTTCAATTTTGTCGTCATCAATGGCGCGTGTCAGTTGCGGCGCTTCGATCTCAACAATTTTGAGATGCTTTGGATTTTCAATGATATCCAGAGACGTCGGCAGCAAACCTACGCCCTCTTTCAGTTTGATCAAACCTTCTTTTTGCAGCAATAACAGCGAACGTCCAAGGTTAGTCGGGTCATTAGGCACCGCAACCTGCCCGTTATCACTGAGCTGATCAATGGATTTTATCTTGCGGGAGTATCCTGCAATCGGATAGACGAAGGTTTTCCCCACTTCCACCAGCTTGTAGCCGCGCTCTTTGATCTGCTTATCCAGATAGGGACGGTGCTGGAACGAATTTACATCAATGTCGCCGCTGCTCAGCGCCGAGTTTGGCAACACGAAATCGTTGAAGGTCACGACTTCCACATCAAGGTTATATTTGTCTTTGGCGGTCTTTTTGATGGTTTCCCACATCTGTTGATCGATACCCGCGCTGATACCCACTTTAATGTGGTTTTCCTGCGATTTTTGATCACAGGCACTCAGCGCCAGTGCGCCCACCAGAGATAATGCCAGAACTGAAAATTTTAGTGTTATGCGCATAACGGTTTTACTCTTTCCGTGAATAATTAAAAGGTTGAAACAGCATCGCTGAAGATCTCAGTGTTTCAAAGCCTGTCGGGATGCGCAAATACGAAAAAGAAATAACCTAGAGCGGGAATGCTGCCGGAACCCGCTGTACGCAGGTTCCGGCAGGAGGATTTTCTTATGTGGAAAGATTTCCTGATCGTAAACCGATCATTTGCCCGCTGCGTGTAATACCGCAGGTTGCGGGCGGGACAGGAAAATGGTGATGCCCGCCAGCAATGTCAGCACACCGCCGAGCAGGAAGGCACTGCTTACGCCCGCGCTGTCAGCGAGGATCCCGCCGAACAATGCGCCCAGCGCCAGCGACGTCTGGAAGACACACACCAGCAACGCCGAGCCGGTTTCAAACAACGCAGGCGACGCCTGATACGTCCAGATATTCAGACACACCGGCAGCGCACCAAACGCCAGTCCCCAGAGGATCACCAGGGCACAGGCCAGCGCCAGCGGCACCGGGAACAGCGACAACACCAGCACCGAGGCGCTGAGCAACAGCATATTGAGCATAAACGCTTTCTTTACACCGAGCTCACGGACAGTAATTTCCGTGGTAAGCGTGCCTAATAACCCCGCCACACCGTAGCCCATCAGTAACAAAGAAATATTGCTGGCTGAAAGATGCAGGCTAAACCGTAGCCACGGCTCGAGGTAGGTATATGCCGCGAAATGACCGCCCGCCATAAATACGCCGATGATCAGCGCGTAGCGGATCCCCGCGACTTTCGTGACGCTGAGCATCGCACGCAGGCCGATAGAGTGTTGTGCCGGCAGCGAAGGCAGCGCCAGCCATTGCAGCACGAAAAACGCCAGCGCCAGCACGGCGTTAAGCATAAATGCCATGCGCCAGCCGAACAGATCCCCGATAAAGGCGCCCGCCGGTACACCTGCGACCGTGCCGACCGCCACGCCCGCAGTGATCAGCGAAATGGCCCTGGCGCCCTGCTCCTCTGACACCAGCCGCCGCCCGGAAGGAATAGCAAATGACCAGAAACCACCGACACCGATGCCCAGAATTATGCGTCCGATCAGCAGAATGTTGAATGACTGCGCCATCACGGCGATACCGTTGGCCACGATCACCGTCGCGGAGAGCAATAATAATAAGGTGCGGCGATCCATTTTTCGGGCAAACAGCATGATCAGTGGCGCAGAAATCGCGGCAACTAAACCGGGCAACATCACCGCCAGACCGGCATGCCCTTCAGTGACACCCAGAGATTGCGCGATGGGCGACAGTAAACCGATCGGCAGAAATTCGGTATTAACCAGCGCGAAGGTGCCGCAGGCCAGTGAGAAAACCGCCAGCCAGCGGCGGAATGCAGAAGTTTCTGGCCGGGTGTCCAGCGATGAGCACTCAGTCATTTTATGATCCTTAGCAAGGTGAATTATTTCGGGGGTGTTGTTTTAGTATTTGAACGTAATAAACGTGATCACCATCACAGGGTCAAGCCCTTTTCATAATGACTGCCCGGGTATTTCTTATGCACCTGCCAGATAAGCCAGTCTCCGCCTGCGATGCAGGCTGCAGAGGCGCGCGGAGGTTCAAACGGAAAAGGCACATACAGATAACGCGGACAGGAAATGACTCCACATATAAGTATGTTGTAACTAAATTGCAGAAAAAGAGATCAACCGCCGGATGCGGCGGCGAATAACGTGACGGGGAAAGGGCGTTTCAGGGTTAATGCGACACAGATTTAGAATAAAGCTGGATGATCATAATGCCGACAGCGATGCAGCCCATGCCAATCAGCGCCGGAGTATCAAGCCGCTGTTTGTAGATGAAGAATGACATGGCCGAAACAAGGAAAATCCCCATGCCTGCCCAGATAGCGTAGGCGATGCCGATATTCATCACTTTAACGACCTGAGAAAGTCCATAAAAGGATATGGCATAACCGACGACCACAATGACGCTCGGCACTAACCGGGTGAATCCATCAGACGCCTTCATCATGGTCGTCGCCAGTGTTTCGGCGCAGATAGAAACAGCAAGGATGAGATATATTTTGAACATAAGACCTTCTCAATATGAGATTTATAAAAATAAAACATTACCCCGCAGAGTCTTACATTAAACCGTCTTAACGGCAATCATGCCGGGTTTTACTGTTGTCATAAAAATAACCGGGCACAAATACGCCGAATGGCCGGAAATTATTATGTCAGCGCCCTGTCACAACGCCGGTGTGCTTCTCCCGCTTTATGATTTTCTTCTTTTATTGCAGGCGCAATTTCAAGCAAATCTTTCCTGATACGGCGGATATCATGTCAGTTCGAAGTTTTTAAAGTGGCGAAACCAATGACTATTTCATCGACAACGAAAGAATTTATACTCTCATGCTTAGAGAAAGTGGGTGTTGACAATAGAAAGTTGGCGGCTATTGCACAGGGAGCTGATATCTACGGGCCTGAAGGGTTACTGGACTCAATCCATTTAGTGGGCTTTATCGCAGAGATGGGCGAATGGATGGAAGCCAGAACCGAGGTTTCCGGGAGTTTTTTTGATATCCTCGATGGCGATCTTTTCGAAAACTTCAAAAATATCAATCAGATTGAATCACTGTTATCCCGGAGGTTTAGCGATGTCAGCTTTTCCTCCTGATAGCCAGTTTATCAGTACAGAAAAAATCGACGACATTCCTTATCAGCGTCTGGCTGACAGGGTGCCGACGCCGTTTTATGCCTACAGCGCCTCGCAAATAAAGGCCGACTTTTCAGCATTAAAAAAGTCACTTCCGGATGAGATTCATTATTTTTATTCGCTCAAAGCTAATCCCAATAAAACACTGGTTCAGTTGTTAAACCGGGAAGGTACGGGTTGTGAAGTGTGTTCTCTGGCAGAACTGGAAACAGTGATAAGTCAGGGTGTGCCCCCGGAGGATATTATTTTCGTGGGTCCCGGAAAATACATTGCTGAATTAACCCAATGCTGTCGCATCGGTATTAAAGCTGTCGTCATCGAATCCATTGAAGAAATAAAACTTCTGAATGATATTGCTGCCAGCATGGGCGTTATACAAACCATCGCCTTGCGCATCAACCCTGAGTTTACGGGCGAAAAAGCCAAACTGGTGATGAGCGGCAAACCACGGCAATTTGGCATCGACGAACAACTTTTACCGCAGGCATTTGCCTGTGTCGCACAACAGGAAAATTTACGACTGGCGGGGATCCATATTTATCTCGGTACACGGATCCTCGACTGGCAAGCGCTGGCTAAAAATACCCTGAATATTCTGTCACTGGCGGGATCTTTGCAGGAGATCTACCAGGTCGATTTTGATTTTGTCGATGTCGGCGGGGGTTTTGGCGTCAGGTATTTTGATAAAGAAAAGCCACTGGATATTGTTGCGCTCGGTGGCGCGTTAGCGCTCGTTATCCGCAATTATCATGACAAATTTCCGCGCTGTAAGATCATCGTCGAACTGGGCAGATATCTGATTGCCCGTGCAGGCATTTTCGTCACCCGCGTTAATTATCTTAAACCCTCCCGGGACGAATGGTTCGCGGTGTGTGATGGCGGAGCCAACTGTCACGGCAGCGCCGCTGGCATCAACTCACTGATCCGGCGTAATTTTCCGATGGCCCGTCTGGGTGAAACCCGTGCCGGGACACAACATCGTTATCAGGTCACCGGCCCGCTTTGTACCCCCACCGATATATTAGGTGAAAACATTATGCTGGCGGAACTGCATCCGGGTGATCTGATCGGCATCGGACATTCAGGCGCATACGGGGCCAGTGCTTCACCCGTCAACTTTTTAAGTTTTGGTCATCCCGCCGAAATTCTGGTGGAGAAAGGTCAGGCTTTCCTTATCCGAACCGCAGATAGCATTGAGACATTATTGGCACCTCAGATATGTCAGCCTTTATCTGTCGGAAATGCCTGAGGAATCTGTATGTCTCTGGAATTTTCAGCCTCCAATATTCTTTGGCATGAGTTTGAAAAAAATAACAATCCTTCTGCTACGGTGGAGAGTGAACAACTGGATAAAGTTAAAAGTTTTGTTAACGCTTTTTTTCAGTCACATTCCCGCACATGCGAAGCCCAGCTTCAGCCCGTCTCCCGTTGGGTTAACTCTCAAAACCTGACATTCACGACGATGCTCAAAAAACTGGTGACCCAGTTGGAAGAGCAGGCGCTGGTCAATGACCTGGATTTGGTGGTGCTGACCCACTGGACGCCCGATGCTGAAATTGGCGCTTCAGTGACCAATGCCATTATTTATGAAACCGGTTCTCATAACGCTTTTGGTATTGCCATCAGCGATCATGGTTTAAGCAGTGGATTTGTCGCGTTGCAAATCATTGAAGATTACCTGGAAGATATCGGCGGGGACAAACGTCCGCGTAAAGCCCTGCTGATGATGGCAGATCAGGATGCCATTCTGTATGACAGCCCTTATCTCGCCAATTTCCACCCCGCGGCCAGTTGCTGTTTGCTCCTTTTACAAAGCAACGCGACCCACGAACCCCATAAGGTCGCCGGTAATATTACCTTTAAAAATTATCAGAAAACCTCGCTGCCGGTTTCAACGGCGGACATTTATCCCCTGCTTTCCACGCTGAAGATGTTCAGTGCCGCTGAAAACGCATTGCCGCTGATTATTCTGACCAGCAAATCGTTTTCACAGGTTCTGCAACGGGATGCCAACTTCTCGGGTGTCAGGATAGAAACCTGGGACGATGCTTTACTGTCTTCAGCACCCTGGGTGTTATTAAAAAAGCTCGCTCAGAAAAATACGCGGTTCTTATTAATGATGCCGGAAGGGAAGAATATGATCTTCGCCAGTTTTGTGATGGAGAGCTGAAGGTGTATATCCATGCCATCACAAGCCTGATAGCTCCGGTTCTTACCCCGCTCTCCCTGCTGGAAAAAAAATACTGCTGGGGAGAACGGAATCATAAAATTTTTAGCCGTTTTCATAAGATGCAATCTGCCAGTCTGTTTGCTGATGAAACATTGCCGGATCTGCTCTCCGACCTTCTGCAAAAATTACGCGCTGAATGCGACCCCGGTTTATTTCGCCAAATCCGCTATGTCGCCTGGGCGCATTCTCTGCACGCCACAAGCCCGTTTGACCGGATGGAAGAACTGTCCACGGTATTTCAGACGTTTTTTGGCGACCAGGAGATCGAATTTTTTTCTGCGACACAGGCTTCCTGCGCTTCAGGTCTGGTGAGTTTGAAATATTTGCAGGCGAAAATGCGCGCCGCACAGCAGAACACTCTCTCTGAGAACTGTGGCTCTGAGAACTGTGGCTCTGAGAACCTGGCCTCTGTCTGCGGGGTGCTGATCACCGGTGAAAAATGTTTTCACCGCACGGTGCAATATGTCGATCAGAATGGTTATTTTGGCGAAGCCTTTTGCGCCACGCTGGTTGGCATGGCCCCTTCTCCTCATTCGCTGCATCTGCGTGCACTGCATTTACAACAACTCGGGGCTTATGGCACGCGGATGCGGGAAACGGATCGCGAAAGTGAAAATGCCTATGACCACGCATTTTTGCCGGTGATGACCGAAACCATTCAAAAAACGCTGGCGGGCGCGGGACGTAAACCGGAAGAACTCAGCGCCGTGCTCCCTTACCACATCAGCCCGGTGACCTTTGACCGCCTTGCTGATCGCAGCGGATTTAGCCGGGACATCGTATTCCGCCATAACCTCTACACGCTCGGTCACTGCTTTTGCAGCGATGCGTTTCTCAATATCAAAAGCCTGCTTGCCTGTGGGGATAATGCCGTCAGAGCGCGGTGCATTCTGGCTCTGGCCTCAGGCGTGGCGGGCACCTTTGGCGCAATGGTTCTCGAATCAGACAATGAGGATATTCCATGAGCACAACCCATTTAACACAGTGGCTGGCCCGTGCTGCACAGGCTTTTCCCGAGAAAACCGCCCTGGTTGCCGGTGATGAAGAGATAAGCTGGTCAGCACTGTTCCAGCGGGTCATGAAAACGGCCACCTGTTTGCAACAGCATCACATTAAACGGGGCGATCGGGTGGTGGTCTGGCTGCCGAACAGTATCGACTTTGTGGTGTGCTTCTGGGCGGTTCAGCACCTGCAAGCCATTTTTGTCCCTCTTAACCCTGACACGCCCGTCGCGCGCGTGGGCTGGATATGCAACAACGCAGAAGCCAGTTTGCTGATCAGCAGTGCAGATCAGGCGGATGCGCGGGTCACGGCTAGTGCAGATCGCGCCCCGTATCCGGTGCTGTTTGACAAGCCGGGCACAGAAAGTCTGAGCCGCCCGGCGTTACTTTCATTACAGCAGATCGCGGCGCAGGCAGACGTCACACCGCTTGTGCCGGAAGACGCGCTGGATATCGATCTGGCCTGCCTGATTTACACATCCGGTTCCACCGGAGATCCGAAAGGCGTCATGCTGACCCAGCGCAATATGTTGAGCGCGGCGACATCCGTCAGCACCTATCTGGATCTGAGGGCAAGCGATCGGATTTTCTGCACGATCCCGATGAGTTTTGACTACGGGCTTTATCAGGCCATCATGGCCACCAGAGTGGGCGCGACGCTGATTATCGAAAAAGATTTCAGCCGTCCGTTGTTTGCCCTCAAACAACTGGTGAAACAGCGGGCATCGGTTTTGCCGATTGTCCCCACCATGCTGGCCCTCATTGCCCCTCTGGCAAAACGTTATGATTTTTCATCCGTGCGTAAAATCACGAATACGGCTGCCGCGTTGCATTCCAATGATATTGATACGCTGATTGCCCTGTTCCCTCAGGCAGAAATTTTCTCTATGTACGGACTGACGGAATGCCATCGCTGCACCTGGCTTCCGCCAGCGATGTTGTCGACACATAAAGAGAGCGTCGGTTACGCCATCCCGAATACCGAACTTTGGGTGGTGGATGACAACGGTGTCCCGCATCGCAGCAATGCCACGGGCGAGCTGGTTATTCGTGGCGCGACGGTCATGCGCGGTTACTGGCGCAATGAAGAACAGACGCAAAAGAAATTACGTCCCGGCCCGCTGCCCGGCGAATCCGTGCTGTATACCGGAGACATCTGCCGGCTGGATGAACGTGGCCTGCTTTATTTTGTCGCCCGCAAAGATGACATTCTGAAAACCAACGGCGAAAAAGTGGCGCCGCGGGAAGTCGAAGGCGTGCTCAAACGCATCCCCGGGGTCGGACAGGTAGCGGTGATTGGCGTCCCTCATGCCATTTACGGTGATGAGATCGTCGCCTGTATTGAATGTGTGACGGCGCCCGATATTGCCCTGCTCAAAGCCTTCTGTCAGACCCATCTCGAAAGCTACAAGCGCCCTCACCGCTATTATTTCAGTGAGGCGTTACCCAAAAATAATAACGGAAAGATTGATCGTAACCGGCTGCCTGAACTCCTGTTACAGCGCTCCCATGATGTTCAACGCGAATCCGTAAAATCATAAGGAAATCATTATGTTTACTTCAACAATCATTGAGGCCATCGGCTTAGTGCTGGAAAGTTCTCATCTCTCAGAACTGCATGCAGAAACACATCTGGAACGCGATTTAGGCTTTGAAAGCGGGCTGTATATTGAACTGATTATGTATCTGGAAGAGAAAGTCGACGGGCTGATCCTGGATCCGGCCACGTTGGAATTTGAGCATTTTGAAACCGTGGGCAGCTTATCGAGATTCATTCAACTGCAACTCGCGAACCGGGCTGCCTGAATGGAACAATGGGCAGAGGTTATCGCGATTTTCATGCGTTTCCGGCACCGGCCCGAACTTGCCTGGTGCCATGATACACACCGTCGCGATTATGCCACGCTGAGTCAGCGCGCAATGGATCTCGCCGTGCAGATCCGCCAGCATCAGACAGACACTGACCGCCATGTAAAACCGGTGCTGGTATACGGGCATAAGTCGTTCGATTTTATTGCCGCCTGGTGGGCATGCCTGCTCTGCGGCTGCCCGGTGGTGCCCGTTGAATCGGATAACAGCCCGGAACGGGTGGAGAAAATTGCGCTCACCCTCGGCGCAGGTCTGCTGCTGAATACGACGGCGACGCCGGTTCAGATGAACGCGGTCAGGGTACTCAACACGGCGGAAATTAACGGACCTGTCTGTACGGATGCCACACTGCATGCGCTGCTGAGTGAAAGCCGCCAGCGTTTGCAGGATGTCCCCGGCGAACCGCTGGCTTACATCATGTTTTCCTCCGGCACCACCGGCGAGCCGAAAGGGATCCAAATCACCCTGCGCAATATGGTGAATTTCATTCACTGGATCCGCGAAGATTTTCCACTGGACGGTGCCGTCACCGGCAATGTTCGCTACTGCTTTGATGTTTCCTTATTTGAAATCTGGTTAGCCTGGGTTTTCCTGCAACCGCTGTCGGTGCTCGATCACCGCGAACTCATCAGCACCCGCAAAATGATTGCACAGCATGCAGAAACCGGTGTTGTCTGCTGGGTATCCACGCCTTCGATTATCCGCCTTTATCTGCTGGACCCCACGTTCAGTGCCGCACAACTTCCCCTGCTCCGGCGGTTTATTTTTTGCGGTGAAACACTGACAAAAGACATCGTCACACAGCTATGGACACGATTTCCCGATGCCAGCGTGATAAACACCTATGGCCCGACGGAATGCACGGTTGCGGTGACCTCGGTGCTTATTACACCTGAAATGATCAGCGACCCGCTACCCTTGCCGATTGGCGCGGCCAGACCGGGCGCGGTACTCAGCCTGCACGGACAGGAAAGTGACAGCGGCCGGGGCGAGCTGTTAATCAGCGGCCCCTGCGTCGGGCCAGGCTACCTCAATGCACCGCTGAAACAGCAAACACAGTTTATCCGCCATGCCGGGCAAAATGCCTATCTGACCGGTGATATCGGCCAGGCGAAGGGAGATTGTTACTATTTTCTTGGCCGCGAAGACGGGGAAGTCAAAATCCAGGGACACCGCATCGATCTCTATGAAATTGAGCATTTCCTGCGTAGCCAGAATCTCGTGTCGGATGTCGTTGCAGTGCCTTTTCTACGCAAAGGCAATGCCGAGGCTATCCAGGCCTGCGTGATCCTCAATGATTCCTGCACGCTTTCAGCGCTGGGCCACGCGATGCAGGCGCATTTCCCGCCGTGGTCGATCCCCCGTTACTGGTATGCCATTCCTCATACTATTTTGAATCATAACGGAAAACTCGACCGCAGCGCGGCGCGTGATCTGGCACTGGATAAAGGGGAGAAATATGTTTTTATCGCAAATCAGACCGCTGTTTGACCGGCTTCGCAACCGCGATGACGCCATCGCGCTGATTAACCAGCAAGGCACCTACAGTTTTGCTGAACTGGGCGCACGGACGGCCGCCATCGCCCATTTTCTTACCCCTCTGGCGGGTCGCAATGTGCTGATCTACGGTCATAAACAACTCGATGCGGTCGCCGCTATTCTGGCCTGCATCAGTAAAGGCTGTTGTTTTACCTTTGTGGATCAGGCAAATCCGCCGTCCAGAATTGAAAAAATAGCCCGGATGACGCGCACGGAAGTGATCATCACCACCCTGCCGCACCCCCTCGCCGGGCTGGAACAATGGCCGCAGTGTGTCAGTGCTTCACTGGCAGACATTTCTCCTGCAACGCTGCCCGCTGAACCGTCATTCACCCAATCTCTTTTCTATATCCTTTCCACCTCGGGCAGCACCGGTGAGCCTAAAGGCGTTATGGTCAGTTATGACAATTTTGCCGCTTTCAGCGCGTGGTTCGCACCGCAAGTCACCGGCGGAACGGACAAGGGCTGCCATATTAATCACGCCTGTTTTTCTTTTGATATGGCGATCCTCGATCTCATTCCGGTTCTCAGCCGCGGGCAGACCGTGCTGATGCTGGATCATTGCAATAATGTTTTGCCCCGGCAAAACATCAGGCTGATGACAAGAGAGCCCGATGTGGCCGTCACCAGTTGGTTTTCAACACCCAGTTTTGCTGAACTCATGCTTAAAGACGCGCTGTTCAGCCACGTTAAGTTCCCCGCCCTGAAGCGTTTTTATATCGGCGGTGAACGGGTTGCGCCAGGTTTGATCACACAGTTACAGACGCGCTTTCCGGCGCTTGAAGTGATGCACGCTTATGGCCCGACCGAGACAACCTGCGTGACGCATACGCATCTTTTGTCCCAGCCGCTACACCATCAGGCAGGGTTATTGCCGCTGGGCAAGCCGCAAGGGCTGAACCGCATTCGCATCGTCGATGCGGCCGGTCATCCGGTTTCTGCCACAACGGTAGGTGAAGTCAGGCTTTACGGCCCTCAGGTTTCACAGGGCTATCTGCCGGAGGATCACCCCCGCAATCAGGCTTTTGCTGAGGATGAATGGGGTCGCTATTACGCCACGGGCGATCGCGGTTTTGTCGACGAAAATCAGTCACTGTTTATTTGCGGCAGAGATGACGGACAGTTTAAGTTGCATGGCAATCGCATTGAGCTGGCAGAAGTAGAATCCGCCGTGTGCCGAAATGCCAACGTGATCCAGTGCTGTCTGGTACCGCTCGAAGAACAGGGAAAAGTGACCGACCTGCAACTGTTTGTACAACTGCATGATGACAATGCGCTGCAGCGGCAAGCCTTACGCCATTTCTTGTCCGGGCAGCTACCGGGATACATGATCCCTAAACAACTGGTCTTTTGCCAACACTTCCCCCTGACATTGCATGGCAAAATAGACCGGCAGGAACTCGTCCGGCAATACGCGGTTTCTGACAGTTTTTAATCGACATCCTGCAATCACATATAAAAAATCCAGCGTAATTGCTGAGAAAATACCCGGCATCAATTTATCTTCATGATGATGAAGGCCATATAATTTTATGACGGGTTAACGGGGTTATCATGCGTTTCGATCATACCGGTTATGTCGTATCAGATACCGATGCAACCGTCGCGGCTATTAAACTCTTTTTCCCCGTGACCGTCAGGTATAAAGAACAGATTCATGCTCAGCGGGTGTTAATCACGTTGCTGTCCACGGCAGAGGGAAATAACCAGATCGAGCTGGTTGAACCATTGCCAGATAATATTCATCTGCAAAGCATGCTGGATAAATCAGGCAAGTCATCCCTGCCTTATCATATTTGTTTTGTTGTCGATGATTTTGACCAGCAATATCAAACCATGAAATCCGCAGGCTGGATGGTATTAACGCGCCCGTTTCATGCCTTTAATAATCATCACCGCGCCAGCCACCTTTATCATCCTGATGCCGGAATCATCGAAATCATGTCGGGGTCGCTATGAAATCATTTTACGATCACCCATCAGACGCGGATTTTTTCACGCCGGATGCCCAGGCGCAGGCGATTGCCGATAAGCTCCGCCAGATAACCTCGCCGGACGACACGCGGGCGGTCATCAGCCAGTGGTCGCAGGCTGCGGCGTTTAATCTCCTCGGCGTGCCCGCTGAATACCCGTCACACAAGCCACATCTTCAGGCTTATCAGCACATCCGTTTGACTGAGCGCTACCGGCTCTATGAAAAAGTGGCCTTTATCTCCCCGATACTCATGTTTTCGGCTCCCGGCCCCGGCATGGCGGCTTTTGCCGTCTCCGGGCTGGGGACAGAACAACAACAGGATGCTTTTTTTAGCCGCTTTCAGCAGACCTTAAGCTGGTCATGTTTTGCGATGACTGAACCGGCGCAGGGAAGCGATGCAGGTGCCATGGAAACCACGGCGTCGCCGGTTGACGGCGGGTATCTGCTCTGCGGGAGAAAAATGTTCATCGGCAACGGCATGATTGCCGATACCGGTGTGATATTTGCCCGCACAGCACCCGGACCTCTGGGTATTAATGCTTTTATTTTTAATCCGCAGTCAGCAGAAATTTCCCGCTACGCACTGGAATTAAACGGGTTGAAAGGCACTAACCTTGCGCACATGCAGTTTGATGATCTGTTTATCCCTGAAGCAGACATGTTGGGCAGGCATCTGAAGCCGACGGAGCGGTTTGCAAAATCCGCCATCGCCACATTCGATGCCCTGCGTCCTTGCGTCGGCGCGCTGGCGCTGGGTGTCGCGCGGCGCGCACTGCACGAATGGCAACATGAGCGGCGACTGACACCTTCGCAGTCTGCCTGGCTGTCGCAGATGGAACGCCGCTGGCTGGTGGTCTATCACCACGGGCTGCGGGTCTGCCAGCAAACCGAAGATAAGCTTGCGCCGGAAAATCATCCCGGAATGGTAAAAACCAGTTGCGTGATCCTGGCGGAAGAGCTGATTTGCGGACTGATTCACCGTACACCGGCCAGAGATATGCGTCTGCTAAACACACTATGGCAGGCCTTCCGGGATGTGAAAGCCTTTGAATACACTGAGGGAACGCGGCAGATCCACCGTTTAAATCAGGGGTTTTCCCGGCCGCAAGAGGTGAACACATGCCTGTAACCGTCACCTTGCTCGGTCAGGGCACGATAACGGTTCTCACCCGCAGCCAGGCCGTCACACCGGACAGCCGGCATTTCATTGCTTCAGAACTTTTGGCGACAGAACACAGGGCGGCGGGCAACTGGTATCATCACTGGCCTGAAGAGGATTGCGGAAACCGTCTGCATGCTAAAGCCCTGATCACGCTTTGCCAGCACCATGTTCTCTCCTCTACGGAGAGTCTGCTGGTCTACGATTCACGGTATCCGGCCGCACGCGGCGCCACCCCTTTACTGCAAAGTTTGCTGTGCCACTGCCCGGAATTTTCCGAAGCCTGGGGGATTTGCAGTGGCCGTTTTGATCCCGGTGAGGCGTACAGGCTGGCTCAGACCCTGATGCAGGAGGAATGCCGCTTACTTTATCTCTACGACCCGATACAAAGGCTGAGTCAGGATCCCACGCCTCAGGAGTCAGAATTGCACTATCTGATTTTCTCGGCACGGATGTTGAGAAAGTAATGGATAATTTGCTGGTTTCGCTGACAGATAAGCTGTCAACCCCGGCTGTTTTTCCGATGCGACCTTCAGAGGTGCAGCAGCTCGCGCTAATGAGAACGGAAACAGTGCATTGCGGGCCATATCGCAGCCGGGTGCTGATCAGTCAAGGTCCGATGCAGGCGGCAAAAAAAGCGCTTGTGTTACATGGCTGGGGCGGTCATCCCCTGATGCTGGCGCAGGCTAAAGATATTCTGCTGGCGCAGGGATATGAAGTGTATCTGCCGTTTTTACTCGGACATGATCCGCAAACGCCAGCCCCCTGTGATTTTCCCGCACAGTGCCAGTTACTGCTCACCCTGCAAAATACCTTTGGTGCTTTCGACACCGTCGTTGCCCATTCTGCTGGCGGGCTGATCACCGCCTTGTCGGCATCTCTCGGCTTTCGCTTCAGCCGGCTGGTGCTGATGTCAGTTCCGGCCTCGTTTACCAGCCTGTTGCAACACTATCTGCGGCAAAATCATCTGCCTGAATCTTATCTTGCCCCGCTGTGCGCGTGGTATCAGGCCCGCTTCCCGGCACCGGAGATGCCCGCAACGGACTCGCTTTTTGCGCTGGGCGACATCCCTGCACTGATACTTCAGGGTCAGCAGGACACCAGAATCAATCCGGCCGATGCGTGGAAAATTCACCGTCAGTTACCCGGCAGCCAACTGGCATTGATAGAGCATACCGGCCATCTGGGTGTGCTGACTCATCAACGGACACACTACGAATTAAACGCCTTTCTCCGTACGGCAAACGCTGATCCTGAAAAAAGGAGCCACTATGTTGGGTCACATTGAATCCCTGACGGTCTACATTCCTGAACAACGGAAATCACTGGCGGAAGTCGCGCCCGCGCTGCAACTGAGTCCGCTGGATATCAGAATGTTTTCCCGCTTTTACGGGCTGGCAAATTTCCCACGCCAGCCGGGTTCACTTGATGATCTGTTGCGCCCGTTGTTAAAGCAGTTCACCGACCATCACGCTGATTGGCTCCCCCGCATTAAACATGTGGTGCATGCCCATACGCTGCCCGGCATTCGCCCTTTCGACCTGTCGGGCAAAGCCCTGCTCGACGAGGCCGGATTTGCTGACGACACCCATTACACCTCGCTGACGATGGGGCATTGTTCGACGTCATTGTCAGCCGTGGAATATGTTTGCAGCCGGATTAAAACGGGGGAATATGCTTTGTTGCTGGTCGGCGAAAAGGCCTTTCACCCCAAAGTCGAACTGATCGACGATACCACCATTATGGGCGAAGCGGCCTGCGCCGTTCTGCTCAGTCGCGCCGGGGAACGCTGCAAAGTGACCGCCAGATACAGCATGCAGGCGGGAGAATTCAGTCAGCATCGCGGAAATGAATCAGGTAAGGAATCACGCTTCGCCAGCGTTTATTTTTCTTTTATCGCCACCGCGATGCGCAATGCTCTGGAACATTTCGGGCATACTGCCGGTTCACTTGACTGGATTGCACCGCATAATGTGAATTTATCGTCATGGCAGAAACTTGCTGACGAACTGAATATTCCGCGGCAAACACTATTTCTCGAAAACGTGCCACGTTATGGTCATTGTTTCGGCGCAGATCCTTATCTGAATTTGGCGACATTGATCCGTCAGAAAAGATTATCGCCCGGCAATCATGTGATGCTGGTGAGCGTAGGAATGGGCGCGACCTTCTCTTCATTGCTGCTGGTATTATCAGCCGGTAATGAAATTCCGGTATTTTGCAATTTGGAGCAATTTCCAGATATTAAGCAGGATTAAGTTAATACGCACTTGTTCTTTATGTGATGTGTTAACTCCTCATGGCTGATATTACCCGATACTACCCGCAGCTGAATGAACTCCAGGCACTGCTCACCACGGCTGGCAAAATTTCGGAATATAAACCGGATCAGGCGCTGGCCTGTTTTGATCATCCCGAACTGATGAGCATTGCCTGTATCGGCATTCCCTCCCGTTTTAATCCCTGGGAAACGGCGGCCTTCTCTGACGTTGATTACTCACATCACTTACAGATCATCGAATATCTGAGCCGGGCAGATGCCAGCGCGATGATGATGTTGCCCGGTGCATCCCTTAGCACCCGCGCTATTTTGACGCTCGGCACTGAGCGGCAACAGGCACGGTTTTTCGCCTGCTTTGAACACAGCCCTGCCTGGACATTTTTTGCCGTCACCGAGCCGGGGTTTGGCTCCGACGCCACGGCAATTGCCTGCGAACTCACGCAAAACAGTCAGGGATGGTGGCTGAACGGGCAAAAGATGCTGGTCGGCGGCGCGATGCGCGCCAGCGCGGGCCTGGTATTTGCCCGTTATGAACAGACCCACCGGCTGGTGATGGTGTTTCCCGAAGGCAGAACCGGACCTTTGCAGCGTGAACTGCTCGATACCTTCGGGTTAGCGGGTGCAGCACTGACACGTCTGACGATGACCAATCTGAGTGTCAAAGAAGACGATATTTTAGGGCATGAACGCCGGGGATTGCAGCAGGGGCTTAATGCGCTGAGCAAGGTCTTTGAGCGCCACCGTCCCATGGTGGCGGCTATGGCGCTGGGCACCACTTACGGTCTGCTGAAAGCGCTGGAAACCCGACCATTACCCGCGACTGCGCAACATTGGATCGCCTGCCAGTGGCGTAAATATCATGTTCTCTTTGAGCAGATGCTCGCACTGGCAGAAGGCTATCGTACGGGTCAGCAGCAATATGCCAGCACCAGCCGCCTCAAATTAAGCGCTACCCGTCTGGCCGAAGAGACGGCGAGCCATCTGCCCCACTGGCTCGCCACCGAAGACTGGCTGGAAGAGACTTTCCTGCGCAAGCGCTACCGCGACAGCTTTGCTTTTGAATACATGGAAGGCACCAGCAATATCCACTTACTTAACAGCTTCCGCACACCTGAAATTCAGGGAGATCAACGCCATGCTGTACCTTGATCCCGCCGATATTGTCAGCCAGTCGTTTCATCACACCGAAGTCCCTCAACCGGAGTGGGAAACGGATATTCCGCACTGGCGTTCGTATGTTCAGCATTTTTTCGCCGCTAACGGTGAGCCGCTCAGTCAGGAAAACGAGCAGGTTAACACCTGGATCACCAGCAATGAACGGGCGGCCTTCAGCGATATGGTCGCTACGTTGCTGCCACATCTTGCCCCGGTCGTTCAGCCGCAGCGGGTGAAAACGGTGCTGATGGCGCACTGGACGCCTGACCTGCACATGGGGAGTTCTGTGGTGAATTTAGCCATACATCAGCTTGGCCTCACCGACTGTCTGGCGCTGGCAATCAGCGATCGCGGGCCGGATGCGGCGTTGTTCGCCCTTGATGGCCTCAGCGACTGCCTGCAAGGGAAAGCGGAAGACGGATTGTTACTGATCGCCGAACAAAAAAGCCTGATGTACTTTTCACCGCTGATGGCGCGCCTGCAACCGGAAAACAATGCCTGCCTCTGTCTGGTCAATACGCAACAGCGCGGATTACGTTATCTGGGGTATCAGCGTCTGAAAACGTCCGCAGATTTTAGCGAGGCCATCTTGCAGTCCGTTGAGCATTTCGGTTTTACCCGCGAACGGTTAACGCTGATCGGCCCTCAAAATTGTCTCGCCAGTTTACCGGAAGGCTTTACGTCACTGGCGGTCAATCCCTGCTTACTTTGCGCGGCGCCTTTTGTCGCCCTGCGTCAAAACTGGCAGCCCGGACGTGATTATCTGCTGATGAGTGAACACAACGGACGGATAAGCCTGTGCGGTCTGGCGGCAGCAGAGAACCTGAGATGAATATTTTTGCGCTGAAAACCTGTATTCCTGTCACACGGATATCGCTTGACGCGATCCTCGCCCATCGCGGCGCGAACCCCAGCGAAGCCCGGACCTTCCGGCATCTTTTCGGTTTTCAGGAAGCATCAACGCTGGCTGAAGACGAAAGTGCCGCCGCGACGTTTGAATCGCTGTTGCAGCAAACCGCCGTACAGTTAACGCAGGCTGAAAAAATCGATGCGATTATTTTGGTTCAGGGATTGCCCGCCCGTTCACGACGGCAACGGGTTGATTTAGCGTTGCTGCGGCAACGTTTTGATTTTATTGCCCCTGACGCACATCTCATCACCCTTAATCAGCAAAACTGCGCCACGTTATTCTGGGGTCTGCTGATGGCTGAGCGCATGCTTGAGCAGGGAAAATATCAGTGTGTGGCTCTGCTGGCAGGCGACACGCTGGCAGATTTCAGCCTGGCAGAGCGCTATGTTCCCGGCTGCACATTAATCGGTGATGCCTTTGCATGTGCCTTACTGAGACCGGGCGGCGGTGAGCGCAGGGTGTCCGGCATTCACTGTTTTCATCATCCCGCATTCTGGCAGGGCCTCGACGGCAGCCGGGAAGATATTAAGCGTTTTTATCAGTCTCATGACGCTCTGATCGACATGGCGCTGCGTCAGTATCCGGCTGAACAGCGGAAGGACGCATGGTTACTGCCTCACAACATTAACCGCCTGAGCTGGCAAACCTGGCGGCGGCATCCTGATCGCGCCCATCAGCGGATCGCCACCGATCTCATCGGGCAATGCGGACATTGTTACACCACCGATCCTCTCTTACTGCTCGATACCCACCCGCCAGCCGAAACCGGCCAGCCAGCCATTTTACTTTCTGTCGGGCTCGGCGGTTGGGTGGGCAGCGCCATGATCACTTCAGACACATTTGCGGAGCCTCAGGATGCCCGATAACGCGCAAGCCATCCCTTTTTTCACCCCGCCTTCCTCGCAGTTTGCCCGGCTCGGTTTTCTTAAAATCGCCGAAATGGCCTGTCGTCAGCACGGAGATAAAGTCTGGATTGGTGAAAAAGACAATGCGGTGCTGCTGCTTGCCGGCGCCCGCCATGTCCGGTTGCTGATTGAGCAGGAAAGCCAGTTCGTGAAGGAATTTGAACATCTTTCCTCAGCCTCAACTATCGGACGCATCTTGCTGGGCCAGTCACTGACGACATCCAAAGAAGGCGAGGAATGGCGGCTGGCGAGGAAACTCACCACACCGCTGGTGAACCCTAAATCCCCGTTGCTGAAACAAAGCACCGACCTCTCCGCCCGCTGGCTGCTGGATATTCTGCAGGATCCGCAGCAGACTTCATTGCGTGAAATCTGCCTGCACTGGGCGCTGATGTGTGTGGCGGAAGGATTTTTTGGCCGGGAGATCAGTCTGGCCCAGCTGAATACGCTGATTGGCCATTTCCGTGATATCTATCTGCAACTGATTATCGCCGCACCGGACGCGGATTATGAGGCACTGTGCAGGCATCCGGCACTGGTCGCCTTCCGGCTGGAGGCTGAGTCCCTGCTTGGCCCGTTGCTGGATGACGCCAGGGGCGGCAATACCACGATGCTGGAACGTCTTTGTCAGGCGCTCAGTCCCGGCGCGCACCCCGAAGCGCGTGAGAGAGTGATCAATCTTCTGCTGGGCAATCTTGCCGCCAGCGTCGATAACACGGGTATTGCCTTGCTATGGACGCTGACACATCTTTCGCAGCATCTGAACTATCAGCACTGCGTACGTGAGGAAGCGGCTCAGGGCAAACGAAACATGGCCTCAGCCATTGTCCGGGAATCGCTCCGTCTGACGCCGGTGACAGCGTTTTTTGAGCGCCGGGTGGCAGAAAATATCGTGGTGGATGACGTGGTGATTACGGCGGGCACGCGGGTTTTATTTTCCCCCTGGCTGATTCACCGTCATGCCGCCTGCTGGGCAGAACCGCTTTGCTTCAGGCCGGAACGGTTTCTGGGTGAAGAGAAAATTGCGCCGGAGCATTTTTTACCCTTTAGCGTCGGAAAACGAAACTGTGTGGGCATGACTCTGGCTCTCGACCAGCTGACCACGGCGGTTGCGACACTGTGCGAACATTTTCAGTTTTCGCTCGCCCCTTCGACGTCACCTGCCGCCCTCACCCCGCTTTTTGCGCTTAATGTCATCCCGCGCGGTGACCTGTCTTTCATTCTCACGTCCACAAACAAGGCTGAACAGCATGACCACATCCCGTGAGATCCCGGCGCTGAGCCTGTTCTGCTTCGCCGATGTGGCCAGAGACAACTTCGCTGATAAATATGAACAATTATTAAGTACCGCACGGCTGGCAGATACGCTGAATTTTCATGCTATCTGGACGCCCGAGCGGCATTTCCATACCTTTGGCGGCATGTTTGCTAATCCTTCGGTGGTCAGCGCGGCGCTGGCGGCCTGCACGCAACGTATCGGTATCCGGGCAGGCAGCGTGGTGCTGCCGTTACATGATCCTCTGCGGGTTGCCGAAGAATGGGCCATCGTCGATAACCTGTCTCATGGCCGCGCTGGCGTGGCGTTTGCCAGCGGCTGGCAGCGTAATGATTTTGTGCTCAGGGCTGAGAATTACCGCCAGAGACAACAGGTTCTTTTTTCCTCACTGGCGCAGGTTCAGGCGCTGTGGCGCGGTGAATCCGTCACACGCCACGAGCTTTCGCTGCCTGCGCAACCCGAACCGGTCAGCCTGAAAACCTGGCCTGCACCTTTTCAGACGGAGATCCCCGTCTGGCTGACCACCGGCAGTAATCCCGATTTATTTACTGAGGCCGGAAAACGCGGGCTGAATGTGCTCACCCATCTGGTTTCGCAGACCCGCGAGCAACTGGTGGAAAACTGCGCGGCGTATCGCCTCGCACGCCGTCAGGCGGGTTTTGATCCCGCAGAAGGCACCATCACATTAATGCTGCACACGCAGGCCGGAGCAGCACGAAAAACGCTGTTGCCACGGCTTAAACCGGCACTTACCGGTTATCTGCAGGCATTTATGGCGCTTTCCGACAATCTCAGTCAACCACGGGTCGCCGATGCGGAGCAAAATGAGAAGAAGCAAGCCTACACACTGAAATGGGGAGTGGAGAAATATCTCAACCACTGCGGTTTATTTGGCTCTGCACAAGAATGCGCAGATCAGCTTGCCCGTCTCAGGCAGGAAGGAATCGATGAAGTTGCGTGCCTGATGGATTTTGGAATGCCTCAATCAAGTGTGGAAGAAACGCTTCGGACACTTGCTACATTGTTATGAAATCAAGGAACTATGATGAAAAAAATCACCCTGGCGCTTACCCTGCTCGCCTGTGTCACCAGCACTTCTGCCCTCGCCGCAGAAAAAACATTCCCCCTGGAAGCCTTTAGCGCAGTAGAAGCCAGACAGGGCATTAATCTCACCATTAAGTGTGCCGCAACGCCGTCTATGGTGGTCTCCGGTTCGCAAGACACGCTGAATAAATTGAAAGTCACCCATGACAATCACGCTTTACTGCTGGTCAATGATGCCGCTGAAAATGATCGCTTTATCTCGCACACGCTGGATATCACCCTGTATACCAGCGGCCCGCTGAACAGTCTGGCCGGAAAAGCGGGTGTTAAAATAGCCGCACCGGCCTGTGCGGTGGATCCGAAAACACTGGCCGTTTCCGGCAGTATGGGCACGGATATCCGCGCTGAAGGCAAAACGGCTGAACTGAATCTGGATCTGGCCATGGGCGGGAGTTTTAACAAGAAGCCTCAGAATTTTACGGCGGAATCGGCTAACGTGCGCATGAGCATGGGCGCGGAATCCTCACTGTGTCATATCCCCAAAATTCAGGGCACGCTTGCGGCAGGCGCTCGTGTTTCCGTCAGCGCCTCTGCTCAGGTGGATACCGGTTCTGCCAGCTCATTTGCCAGCGAGATTTCCACTTCTGGCTGTGCTTAACGCGCCTGATTAACTGTCCGCCTGAAAAATACAGACCTGCCATCTGACCGGCAGGTCTTTCAGCGGAGCACAGGCGCCATACGCCAGACAATACACCCCGTCGTTTTCAATCAGCCGGTGATGTAACAGGCCGATCTCTTCTTTACGCTCATCGAATACGTGCGCGATGCCACTGTGCTGCGGGATGGCACAAAAACCGGCGAGCGACTGCGTAAGGCCGGTTCCCCTGACTTTGAGCCACGCTTCCTTCACACTCCACAGTCGGGTAAAACGCAACAGGTAATGCGCCTCATCTTCTGCCAGCCAGTGCTGTTCATCAGGGTTGAAAAACCGGCGGGCGATGGCTTTTTTCGCCTCAACGTTTCCGCTGACTTTTTCCAAATCCACCCCGACCTCTGCCCCGCGACACAGCACAATCGCCGCCGAAGTTCCGCTGTGGGATAAGTTGAAGCACAATCCCGGGAAATCAGGGAGCCAGGGTTTACCCTGAGGCGTTCTTGCGATACTTAACTGTTCATCGGTCACCGATAAGTAGCCCGACAATACCTGACGCAGCCAGCACTGCGCCTGCTGTCGCAGCAGTTGCCCTGACAGCGACGCCTCAAAGTGACGGAGCAGGCAAAGCCCCTCTCCTGCCTTCAGTTCACGCAGGGGATCACAGTGGGAGATTGAGGGTAACGCGGCAACCGGTTCGATCATGGCGATTCTCCAGAGACAGATACCCGCCATGACTTTCAGCGATTTGCCGGCACAAAATCAGCCCGATGCCACTGCCATTGGGTTTGGTGGTATAGAAAGGAACAAACAGATTTTTGGGATTGGTCAGCCCGACACCCTGGTCAAGAATGGTCACAAACAGACAGCCTTTTTCTTCTGACCATTCAATACACACCGGCGCCGTGGTATCGCTCATCGCCTCATCGGCATTCTTAATCAGGTTGATAAGCAACTGATGGAGTTGCACCCGGTCGACATTTACACTCAGCGGCGCCGGGCCTTTCAGGGTAATTTTACGGTGCGCAAACAACAGCGGCAGCTCCGCAATCAGGGCGGCAAAATCAAGCGGTGCTTTGACGGGGGGGGCGAGTTTACTGAGCTGGCGGTAACTGCTGATAAAAGCGATAAGTTCTTTGGCCCGGCGGTTGATCAGATCGATGCCTTCCGCAAAGCCCTCCGGCAGGTTTTCTGTATGGCGGCGATAATGCTGCTGGAGCATCTGGCTGATGGAGGCAATCGGGCTAAGAGAATTGTTTATTTCATGACTGATCACCCGCAGCAGGTTTTGCCAGGCTTTTTGTTCTTCCTTACGCAGCATGTCGTCAACATCACTGACAAACAGCAATACGTTTTGGATCCCGTCCACCATATAGGTGTCACTGGACACTTTATAACGCCCCGGACGCCCTGCATGACTGGACTCCACCGGATGCTCCCGGTTGGCATTTTGCAACAACGTATCAAGTTGCCAGTGACTGCATTTTTCGCCAATCAGCTTTTCCAGCGATGTGCCCAGCATCCGCGAGGCCGCATCATTACACCACATCAGCCGGTTATTGCCGTCAATCGCGAAAATCGCCACCGTGATATTAGAAATCACTTTTTGCAGCAGAAAATCCATTTCTCTTTGCTGCTGGCGGTGGCGGGATAACTGACCCGAAATGGCGTTGATCTGTTCAATGACCCCTTCAAACACCCCTTCCCCGCTGGTCACACCGCGAAGGCTAAAATCTTCCTGCTCAACGGCTTCTAACAGGTTAGAAATCACATTGATTTTGTAGAGAAGTTGCTGGAAAAAGTGATAGGAAAAATACACTAACGTGACGCACAGAATAAAGAGCGTGAGAAATTTCAGGTAGAGAGACTGCTGTGGGAAAAACCACAGCAGCAGATAGGCAACAACGCCCCCCAGCGGGGACAAACTGCACAGTATTAAATGACGTGACTCAAAGGATCGAAAAAGTTTACTCATGACAGATTTTTAATTTATCCAGTCGTCGGTAAAAAGCGCTGCGACTCAGCCCTAACGATTCTGCCGCTTTCACTGCATTCCCGTCATAGTGACGCAGGCGCTGTAAGAGCACAGTTTCTTCCACTTCTGCCAGCGTGCCCGTCTCAAGTTGCGTCACCGGTTTTTGCTGTGGCTCATGACCGCTGTTTTGCCCCTTCACAGGCAGCGGCAGGCAAAGATCTGCCAGGTCGATCGTATTATTGCGGCAAAGCAATACGCCGCGTTCCAGCAAATGGCTCAGTTCGCGGATATTCCCCGGCCATGAATATTCATGCAGCCCCTGTCGCGCCATCGCCGATAATACCGGTTTAGGTTTACTGTATTTGCGGGCAAAACGTTGCAGGAAACGTTCAGCCAGCGGCTCAATATCTTCCTGCCGTTCACGTAGCGGCGGTAACGGAATTTGAATAACATTCAGCCGGTAGAGTAAATCCTGCCGGAACCGCCCTTCAGTCACGGCTTTTTCAAGATCCGTGTTGGTGGCCGCAATGATGCGGCACTGTGTGGTTTGCGTCCGTGATGAACCCACGCGTTCGAACTGCCGTTCTTCCAGGACACGCAGTAATTTTACCTGCTGGGACAAGGGCAAATTGCCAATTTCATCGAGGAATAATGTGCCTTTATCGGCCAGTTCAAAGCGTCCGATGCGATTTTCCCGCGCATCGGTAAACGCGCCTTTTACGTGCCCGAACATTTCACTTTCAAACAACTGCTCATTGATGCACCCCATGTTGACTTCAACAATGCTGTGCTCACGGCGGGATGAGAGCTGATGGATATAGCGGGCGAGCAGGCTTTTGCCGGTGCCATTTTCACCCAGAATCAGGATGCTGGTATCCGTGGCAGCCACGGTTTCCACCACGTTGATTAACTGCTTCATGGCCTGAGAGCGGACAACCCATTCATTGCCCATGTCATCTTCAAGCGCCATTTTCAGCAGCTTGTTTTCTTCTCGCAGGCAATTCCCGGAGCGTCTCGCCTGGCTCAGTGCAATCTGTTGCTGAACAATGCTTAACAGGCGTTCGTTATCCCAGGGTTTTTGAATAAAATCCGCCGCACCGGCCCGCATGGCGCTGACGATGATGTCCACACTTCCCCATCCCGTCATGGCCACGGCGGGCAGACAGTCATCAAATTTTTTTAACTCATCCAGCAGTTGCAAACCTTCCAGACCCGACGTGGTGTCTTTCTGGAAGTTCATGTCCATCAGTACCAGATCAAAGGGCTTTGCGGACAAATGTGACAATAAACGGTTGGCCTGCGTTTCCAGCGTCACGTCATACCCTTCCATACGGAGCAGCATGTCGAGGCTGGTCAGAATGCCCGCGTCATCATCAATGACAAGAATACGTTTTTTTTCGTTCATTAAAGCATCCGGCTTGTGCCGCCGCACCCGTCAGGCACGGCGACAGATTATTCATAGCGAATGGCGTCCGCAGGCGACATCCGAATGGCGCGTCGGGAAGGCAACCAGACCGCTAACGCCACAATTAAAGAAATCATGACGGCGACACCCCAAAAGAGCAGTGCAAAGGAGGTATGCCCGTTGCCCAATATACGCGTCAACTTGGGTGCGACAAAGAAGGCCAAAGGCAACCCGATAATCAGGCCAATGAATAATTGCTTACTGCCCTGAAGCATCAGCATCCGTAACAGAACGCCTTCCGTTGCCCCCATCGCCATACGCACCCCGATCTCCTGAATACGTTGATTGATCACATTGCGCATCACGGCATAAATACCGGTGGCCGCCAGAATGACCGCGACCAGACCAAACAACATAAAGAGGTTGGCAATGAAATGCAGCCCGGCGGTATTCCTGGCCAGACGTTGATTTAACGTTTGCACCTGATTAACGGAGAGCGTGCTGTCAATCTGGCGAACCGCATTCATGAGCGCAGGCCCTAACGTATCAGGATTCTGAGCCCTGAGCACCAGCGTTAATGACGCCGCGGGTATTTGCGCCAGCGAGCGGTAAACCGTGACCCGCTGGCGGAACGCGCTGAAAGGTCGGCCATGAATGACGTTAGGCACCACACCGATAACCGTGAACCAGCGCTGATCATCCGTATCACGAAAACGCAGGCGTTTACCGATGACATCCCGCTCACCGGGCCAGAACTGCTCCGCAAACGACTGGCTGACCACCACCACGGGCTGTGAGTCCTGCGTATCACTGCTGGCAAACTCCCGTCCGGCCACCGGCGTGATCCCCATTGCCGTCAGGCTTCCCGGCATCACCTGGACATCATTGACCAGAGGATAAGACCAGCGGTCTTTGCTGTTGTTGGTAGACGAATCGATATCAACCTGACGGGGTACGGTAAATTGTCCGACGGCGCTGGTGGTGATGGCCGTTTTTTCAACACCGGGGATCCCGCTGAGGGACGATTGCAGGCGCTGATAGAACAGGATCCGGCTCGCATCATCAGGATACTGGTTGGCATTGAGGTTAATCTGACCGGTGAGATAGCCCTGCGTCGCCACCCCGTAATCGGCACGGGTCGCCTGGTAAACCAGCAGCGCCAGCAGCGCACTGATGCATAAAATGGAACAGGATAATCCGACTTCAAACGTCACCAGAATACGGGACACCCTGCCTGCCCCGCGACTTTGCGCGCCCCGCGTTCCATCACGCAAAACATCGTTGAAATTACCGTGGGTGATTTTCCACGCAGGCAATGCACTGGTAACGACAGCCGTCATGATGACCAGCACTAACGCATTGAGGATCATGACGTTATCGAGTGACAAATGCCACCAGAACGGAATTTTGTTCGGTACAAACGTCGGCAGTAACGTATTGGTGATCTCGAGTCCCCAGGCGGCGAGCAGAACGGCGATGATGCCCGAGAAGGCGCAAATAAATAAGCTTTCCCACATCATTTGCATGACCAGACGACCGGAAGGTGAGCCCAGAGCAACGCGGATAGCGATTTCTTTTGAACGCTCTGTGGTTCTTGCCAGCAATAAGTTACCGACATTACAACACGCCAGCACCAGCACAAAAGCCACGGCAAAAAGCATGACGATGAAGATCGGCATGGTCTCCTCACCCATGAAATTTTCCTGGAATGTCAGTACCTGCGCCGACAGCCCTTTATTGCTTTCAGGATACTCAGAGGCCAGCGACTGCATCACCTGAGCGAGGTCACCGTCAGCATCGGCGAGCGGAACACCGGGTTTCAGGCGCGCATAAACGGATACTTCCGGCGCACCTTTGCGGACCAGATATTGTGCAGGATCCAGCTTAGAAGGCAGCCAGAGATCATGAAAGAAAGGAAAGGCAAAATTGGCGGGCATGATGCCCACAATGCGCGTGTGTATCCCATTGATCAGGACATCTCTGCCAATGAGTTGCGCATCGGCAGCAAAGTAGTTTTGCCACATGCCATAGCTGATAACGGCAACCGGTGTCGCGCCAGGCTGGACATCTTCACTGTTCAGCACCCTGCCACGATAAGGCTGGATGCCAGTATAAGAAAACATCTCCGGCGTATTGCGGATCGCCATATAGGAAACCGCTTTGGTGCCGTCACTGATATCGGCACGTTCAGCATAAAAATAACCCACGTCATTGAGCGTGGTATTGCGGGCCTTAATTTCCTGGTAGTCCAGGAAGTTGACCCCGGAGTCACTCAGACTGACGCCGTTGACCGTCGGGTTTACTAACACCATGTTTTTCCCGTCCGGATAAGGAAGCGGCGTAAACATGATGGTGTTAATGACTGAAAACATATAAAGCGTCAGTGCCAGACCGCAGGACATAATAAGCACAGTGATAAAGGTAAATGACGGGCTTTTGAGTAACAGGCGTAAGGCATATCGGATATCAAAAAGCATTTTATGCTTCCTTTATCAGGGTCAGTTCCCGTGCCACATGTCCGTCTCCGACGACCTGCCCGTCAGAAAGCACGATGCTGCGCTGCGCCCGCTCGGCTGAACGAGGATCATGGGTGACGATGCAGATCGTGGCGCCCTCCTGATGTAACTTATCGAGAATATTCAGCACCGCCTCGGCATTGTGGGAGTCCAGGTTACCGGTCGGTTCATCCGCCAGAATGATGGAGGGATTGCCCACGATAGCCCGTGCGACGGCCACGCGCTGCTGCTGTCCGCCGGAAAGCTGCGAGGGATAATGGCGTCCCCGGTGGGACATATTGACCTTGTCTAAGGCTTCCGCCACTCTCTGCTGCCGTTCAGTTTTAGAAATATCCTTGCGGTAAGTCAGTGGCAGGGAGACATTTTCCTCAATGGTTAAATCGCTGATGAGATTAAATGACTGAAAGATAAAGCCGATATCACGATTTCTCACCAGGGCACGCTGCTTTTTAGAGATATTTTCCACGTTGTGCCCGGCCAGCTGATAGGTCCCGGTAGAGGCCACATCGAGCAGGCCCAAAATCGAAAGCAGCGTTGATTTACCACAGCCTGAAGGCCCGGAAATCGCCACGTATTCCCCTTTGGAAATGCTGAGCGTGATCTTGCTCAGGGCGTGTGTCTCAATTTCATCGGTCAAAAAAATCTTATTCACGTCAGTGAGTTCTACCAGTGATTCCATCATTTTCATCTCCATCGCATTGTCCTGTAAGCTGGCGTCTTTTGCAGGTGAGCCGGCATTATTTAGTAATCTCAATTTGATCTGCCCCTTGCCAGGCGCTGCCGTCACTGAGAATAATTTTATCTCCCGCACGCAGTCCACTGGTCACCTGAATATAATCCGCAGATCCCTGACCAAAGTTGACCTTCATTTTGGTGGCAAAGCGTTCCTTTTCATCGAGCCGGTAAAGCATCGAAGGTAAATTATTCTGGGCAAACGGTGGCCGCTCAACGTACAGGGAATCATTAATTTTTGTCACTGCGATTAAACCATCAACGCTCAGGTCAGGTCGGGCTTCCTGCGGCAGTGGTTGATTGAATGTCACATCCACTTTAACGGTGCCATTGGTCACCGCAGGATCCACCCGTGACAATACCCCGGTGAACTGGCTGCGTCCGGTGTTAATGGTAACCTGCTGCCCGACGGCAAGATCACGGGACTGTAATTCCGGCACTTTGAGTTCAGCATAAAGTTCCTTTTCTTTCGCCAGACGGGCAATACTGGTGCCGGTGGTGACCCGCTGGCCGACCTGGACTTTCACATCCTGCAAAATGCCTTCAATCGGTGAGGTAACATTCAGCGAATCGACTTCCTGCTGGCTCAGCAGCACCAAAGATTCCAGTTTGTTAAGGCGCATCGCACTGGCTTTGATATCAGCATCAATGCTCAGCTTGAGTGTTTTTAATCGTTTTTCCTCAAGCACAACTTGCTGACGATATTGTTCAGTATTAATACGGGTCGTTTCGTATTCCAGCATCGGCACTGCCGCAATATATTTCTTTTGCGCAGCAAGCCGCATCGTAGAGCTGAGTAACCGGCTTTTCGCATCCAATACCAAGGCTTCCTGACTCAGAATTTTATTTTGTAATTCTGCATTAGTGGCGTCAGTCTCAGCCCGGCGGGCATCCAGCTCGAGCCGGTTTTCCTGTAATTTTTGTTCCAGCGTCGGGTTACTCATTCTGACCAATAACTGGCCTTTATTCACCTTCATGCCAGGTTTGTAAATGACCTCTTCCACGCGGGCATCAACATTGGCCGCAACCCAATTGATATCACGCGGTAGCAGTACCCCGTTACCCCGCACTTCAACCGAGAAACTGCCATATTGAACCTGCCCGACCGCGATACTCCCGCGGGAGATCTGATAAGGCGAAAAACGGTAATTATAGATTGCCGCCAGCGTGGCTAAAAAGAGTGCGCCCGCAACAATAAATTTGCGGTATCGCTTCAGTATGAATTTATTCCCGGGTTGCGGGATTGATATGTCCATAATAATACCTTTTCTGATAACTCCTTACCGATGAGCACAAATCGTGCCAACCTTTAAAATTTAATTAACCAACTGATTTTTATGTGTTTTTTAAAAAGTCGCCAATTACACCTTTTCCCTTAATCATTTTCTATCTCATTAATGGAACGAAAATCGGGACGGCATGCCCTGATTACCCTCTTTTGCCTGCGAAACCCCACGCATATCATGCATTCCCAATATTGGGATATTAAATCTGGCAAGTTAATTAGTGTGTTTCGAAAATGGGATTTTACTATTTACATAACAGGAAAGAATAATAATATCCATTATAAACAATAAGTTGAAAAAAATAAAAACATGGCATAGTAATTGCTTAGAGAATAGCGGGGACGGTATTCCAATTTTAAAAATTTGTTCATCACTCATTAATTACGCAGAAGGGGTGTGTATGTGGGAACGCAAACTATCGAACGCTGAAAAAAGTCTTTTCACACAGAAAATAACCGAGGATCTCGATAATCGTCATTTGACTATCTATGGCAAGCACGCTCATACAGACAAAGCATTATGTATTGTTAAGATTATTAATTATATGCTGGAGAATATTTCTGACGAGATCACACTTGAAGATCTGGAAAAAATATGTGGTAAAACCCGCTTTGATATTTGCCGCATATTCAAACATTTCTATGATGTCACACCGATAAAGTGGATGTGGAAGGTCCGGCTGGCGCTGGCCAGGGAATTTATCCATTTAGCCCCTGAGTGGTCTTTGACAGATATCAGCTATGCTTGTGGATTTTCGTCGCTGCCGCATTTTTCCCGAAGTTTCAGCAAGACCTATAATGAGTCTCCGCTCAAATTCAAACAGAATGTCATCAGGACAACACGCCCGGAAATAAAAAAAGAATCATCAGATTATGATTTCATTTTCGGCATCCAGAGAAACAACTTTTCAAGAAGTATGTTAATCAGCAACCTGCACTTCTTATAATTATTAATAAGATTTCTTATGCCATTTTTTATTATTCTCTACACGCAATATCAGTTTTGGTTCATGGAAAGATGAAAAATCCTCATGCAAAGTATCCCTCAGAAAGTTTGAAATATAATTGAAAACAACAGGGTCACGTAATGCGCCGTTGTGGCCCTTTCCCTCTGTAACGATTAATTCACTTTTCTTCAATGAATGGCTCAGTATTTCGGCCTCATCCAGTTCAATACTGAGATCATTCTTATCATGCAATATCATGACAGGTTGCGTTATTGAACCGATAAGCTCGGGACCAATAACATCAGGATGGACACCATAGCGGCGCTGATAAAGCTTTTTCATCGATACGGCAATGCGCCTGGGCAGTTTATTATTGCGCACATATCTGTCCATCATTTTCCCGTAACTGCACGGACTGCCGATTAAAATCATCCGTTTAAAAAGCAGTCCCTGTAGCGCGGCCATGCAGCCAATTAATCCGCCGGTCGAATGACCAATGATCACAGAGAAGTGCCCGTAATGCTTTTCCATCTCCATGACGGCCCGCGACAGATCATAGAAAGACACTTTTTTTCCGGGAGAAATACCATGTGCGGGCAGGTCAGGCGCAAAAACCGTATAGCCTTTTTCCTGCAACCGCTGCGCCATCTGCCGTAACATTATACTCCGGCCATCCCACCCGTGAAGAAGCAACACTTTTTCTGCCTGGGGATCCGCTTGCGGATAAATGAAGACCTTAACAAAAGATTTGCGCCAATAAAGCTCCTCCTGCACGCAGCGACTGAGCAGCATGATTTCCCCCTGCTTATAGGGTAAAGGCCGGGTCTTTTCGAAAAGACGCAACGCGTATAACGCAGAAAGATAGGAAGACATGGCATGCAGGGAATATAAGTCGAATAAACTGATTAATTTGCATGCCCGGGTATAATGCGTCGCAGGCCTTATTTTGGCTTTCATCAGTAACGTCGGACGCAATCGCATAATGACCAAAACCCGCAGATAATTTTGGTGAACCAGCGATAAAAACAACAGGACCGGATAAAAGAAGCTATAAAACATTCTCACTTCCTATTTTATTGGCCAGCCGCCAGTATTCTCTGCCGAACGCGATAAAGTACACCACATTAAAGACAATGATCAGATTCATAATACTTTGCAGTTGCGAGAACTTATCCCATCCCACCAGCAAGGTGATGACAGTCAGCAATTCGATGATAACGGTTAATACCAATACCCGCCGGGCCTGTTCTAATTGTTCCAGCAATGCCTGAAGCGAGGCAACAAAAGAGGTCATGAAAAACGTCGGTAACAGAATCAGTAAAATCTGGCTGCTGACATCCTGAATTATTCGGTCACCGGACAGAATTTTTATCAGACTCACTTCGGTGAAATAGACGCCGGAGGTCAGCAGAAGGTAAATAATGCAAATAAAGGCTAACCCACGGTGCAGCAATCGTTTTAATTCTTCTCCGCTGCTGATGGCCAGCCGCTGGTTAATTAATATCGCCAGCGCGGATCCGCAGGCCACGGCGGGGATGACAATAAACATCCGAATCTTGGTCACAATCAGAAAACCGGCGACATATTGCTCACCCAGGGTGCCGATTAACGGGAATATCAGCAGAGAACTGAAAAACAGCACCACTAACGAGGCAAAAATGGGCATCCCAACCTGAAGCAAAAGCCCGCTGAGACGCGGAATAAATGCGCCGGGGCGGTCATCTTCCACATGGCGACCGGTACGCCATACCAGCCAAAGCGCGACCGGGATAAGCAGAGCAGAAGCCAGGGCGTTGGAAATAATAATCGAATTGAAGCCTAATCCATAAACCTGATAGCCGGTGTAGCAGATCAACGCATTCAGCACGATATACGCGATGACTAACAGCATGCTTAGCGCGCTTTTTCCCTGCCCGCGCAATGCGCTGTTACACATCTCAAGCTGAATAAACGGCAGCATGGAAAGGAAATAGAGCGGTAATGCCGAGGAATAAAATGCATTGCCGGCGACCGGCAACAGGGTTTGCAAAAGAGGAGCGCAAAGCGCCGTCCCGCCGCTCAGCAGCGCCACAATCACGATGCCCAGTGTCGCCAGCAGGGAGGTCGCCGCCAGTACCTTTTGGCGGGACCACATATTCAGCGAACGGGCACTGAAAACCTGATTGGTGATAGCCAGGCATTCCAGAATAGCCAGGAATAAGAAACTGAACGGCTGGAGCATCGAAAGCAAATAAATTGAACTGGTTTCTTTCCCGTGCCCCAGAATCGCGGTCTGAATGTTTTGCGAAAATGAGACGGCAATGGCCACCACGATCATCGGCCAGGCTAACTTCAGCAGGTCCGCGATATCTTTGCTCAGGCTGTTACGCCGTAGCAACGTCATCTCAGGTGAAGTATTCATACTCTACGCTCCTGACGTGCTGGCAACACGGTTATGGCAGCGTCTGCGACCTTCCCGTACAGGCTGTAAATCATCATCGACAGGTAAGAAAGGCTGTGCGTCGAGCCTGATAAATAGCCATGCCCGCCCATCAGTTTTTCTGCCCGGTTGGTTAGCTCCGTAATCTGCCAGTGATCCGCTTCCGGGTCAGCATAGTCCTGCGCCGTAATGCGCATCTGCCACTGGAGCAAAAGTAAATCTGTCTGGTTGCTCAGATCGGCAAAATCCGCCTTCACTAACTGATGTCGGGTGGTTTTTATGCCAAAACTTTTTCGCGCGGATAAGTGCTTCCAGCTCACCGCCAGGATCTGGCTCAGGAGCCCCAGGCGCGCCGCAAAAGAAGCCATCAGCGGGATCGGATCATCAGTGATGGTTTCTGTGCCGGTATGCTGCAAAGCAATCCCGAGTGACGCCAGAATACGATCAGACTCCGCGTGCTGCTCCGCGCAGGTTTCACCTTCTGCTGCCAGAATCTGATACCCGCCGCAAAATACGCCGCTGGCCGGGTTGGCCCATTTCTGCCGCATCTGCCGGAAGGCTTCTGCCGGCTCATGGTCCCTGAACAAAAAGTAAAGTCGGGTAAACTCTGCTTCACACATCAGAGCTCTCCAGTTGCAGATGCTGTTCAATCCATTGAATAAGTTTCCCGACAGTGGTGAAGGCATCCTGGTTGATTTGATCAGGTTCAAACATCAGGCCGGGGATCTTTTCTTCCAGCGTTAATAAGAACTGCACAAATAATACTGAATCGAGATCCAAATCTTCATTAAAATCCGTTTCCGGCGTGATGTTGATTTTTGCAGACATGACATCATTTAATGCATCATTAACGGCTGACAGAAGTTGTGACATGGTTTACCTCATTATTTTCGTTTTTTTCAATCAGGATACAGGACATCGTTATCCCCATCCCCATAGCAACACAGAGAATTCTTTTACCTTCGAAGCTCTTTAATAAAGAAGACAAGTTAAATAAAATATCGGAGCAATAAGCGTGTCCATATCCTGATATATGCTCAGTAAAAAGCTCGCCCTTGAAGTTCAGTTTATCGGCAATTCTCCTGAGCATGGGTAAATCTATATTACCCGGAACAATCGCATCTATATGGTCAATCGTAAGGCTAAACTTATCCAGTACGTAAAGATAGAAATCATAATAATCTTGTTCGAGTGAGGAGAAAAGTTCCCGCCGTCGGGCAGCCGGAAATTCTCTGTGATTATTATAAAATGAAGACAGATGCCGCACGGCGGTTTGCTTGATTTGCCACGGTGAATGCCCCGCATTGAGGAGCATGGCAGCAGGAATTTCCGCCATAACACTATTATCAAGCTTATTAATATCACAGTGGAAAGCCTTTTCACCGGTGATGAGGATCATCGGCAACTGGCTTTTTATTACCCGGTTCTTTAATAAATGAATCGCCGACAAAGCCGATGCGCAATGATTGAGACTAATTGTTAATTTTTCCCAATGCCCGATTCCACAACGGGCCGCTATCTCATCAAGCCAGCAGTCATCAAAAAAAGTATTATGCGTTTGCGTTTTTGCATAGACCAAATATCCCCGCCCCTTAGCGATATTCAGATTTTCATTCACCAGAGTTGAAAGGGTTTCGTGTAACATTTCTGTATGGCTACCAGAGAACATTCCCACTGTGTGCAGAGAGTAATAACGTTCAAGTACCTTACGCGCGCCTGTTTTTAAATTATGAGATGATTCAAGCGTACTTAATGGCCTTAAAGAGATACGACCAGGCAACCAGCATAAATCATTAAGTGGCAACATATATTCTCACAGGGAATTATTTTAGAGTTATTATAAACGCAGTCCATAATCCCAGAAAAAAAACGTCTTTTTTGCCTGCAATTGCTTAAAGGGCAGGAATTCCCATTTTTGAATCCCAAAAATGGAATGTTATGAGTGTTCAGGAGGGAAAATCGGAAAGAACAGCGTACAAACGGAGCTGTTATAGCTGTACAAAGTGACCGTTGCTGACTTCGCGGTAATGACGCACCGGCGGCTGATAAGTGGCTGAGCGCAGCGGGCTGGCAAGCTCTTCCGGTACCACGGGACGTGTGCGGTGAACATCCGGGTCGGGCACCGGCACGGCGGCCAGCAGTTTGCGGGTATAGGCGTGTTGCGGGTTTTCGAAGATATCGGCACGCGAACCGATTTCGACGATTTCGCCCAGATACATCACCGCCACACGGTGACTGATGCGCTCGACCACCGCCATATCGTGCGAAATAAACAGATACGCCAGCCCGAGTTCCTGTTGCAGATCGAGCATCAGATTAATCACCTGCGCTTTGACTGACACATCCAGCGCCGACACGGCTTCATCAGCAATGATCATTTTCGGCTCCAGCGCCAGTGCGCGGGCAATACAGATACGCTGCCGCTGACCGCCGGAAAACTGGTGCGGAAAGCGCGTCGCCATATTGCTTTGCAAGCCGACCTGTTCCAGCAGTTGCGCCACGCGAATGCTGGCGCTGGCGGCATCATGCAAGCCGAGGCTTATCATCGGTTCGGCAATCGCCTGACCAATGCGCATTCTCGGGTTCAGGCTTTCATACGGATCCTGAAAAATCATCTGCGCCTGGGTGCGGATATCCGCCAGCCGTGCGCTGTCAGCCCGGCGGATATCCTGCCCGCGGATCAGCACATCACCGGAAGTCGCTTCCGTGAGACGTAAAATCGTGCGTCCGGTGGTAGATTTCCCGCAGCCGGATTCCCCCACCAGTGACAGCGTTTCGCCCGGTTGCAGGCTGAATGACAGATCCTCCACCGCATGCACACGGGCAGAAACACGGCGCAGCAGACCGGATCTGACATCAAAGCGCGTCACCAGATTTTTAACCTCCAGCACCGGCTGACCGGTGCGCAGCGTATCGACAGACTCCGCCACCGGCAGCACTTCGCCGGTTTGGCTGTCGGTCAGCGGGAAGCGTTTCGGCAGCGCCACGCCGTTCATCGCGCCCAGTCGCGGCACCGCCGACAGCAGCGCGCGCGTATAAGGATGTGTGGGATGATGGAAGATTTCCCGCGTGGTTGCCTGTTCCACGGCTTCGCCACGGTGCATCACCAGCGTGCGATCCGCCACTTCCGCCACCACGCCCATATCATGGGTGATGAACAGCACGGACATGCCCTCTTCTTCCTGCAAGGATTTGATCAGCGCCAGAATTTGCGCCTGAATGGTGACATCCAGTGCCGTTGTCGGTTCATCCGCAATCAGCAAACGCGGATTACAGGCCAGCGCGATAGCAATCACCACGCGCTGACGCATGCCGCCGGAAAAACTCAGCGGATATTCATTGAGTCGTGCGGTGGCCGCCGGAATACGTACTTTCTCCAGCAACCGGACGGCTTCGGCGCGCGCGGTTTTATCGTCCATGCCGCGATGGCGTTTGAGCACTTCGGTGATTTGCACGCCGATTTTCAGCACCGGATTCAGGCTGGTCATCGGCTCCTGAAAAATCATGCCGATGCGGTTGCCGCGAATGCTTTGCATCTGCGAACGGTTGAGACTCAGTAAATCCTGACCGTCAAACCGGATGTTGCCGGAATAACGGGTCTGCTTTTCATCCAGCAAACGCATGACGGACATCGCCGTCACACTTTTACCCGAACCGGATTCGCCCACCAGCGCCAGCGTTTCTTTCGGGCCAATCGAGAACGAAAGGTCCCGCACCACATTCAGCCATTCGCCGCCCACGGAAAACGCGGTATTCAGTTTATCGACCTGTAAAACCGGGGGTTGCATCATCAATCTTTATTCCGCGGGTTGAGGATATCGCGCAGGGCGTCACCCACTAAGTTGATGGCGACGATCAGTACCAGCAGCGTGACGCCGGGGAAGAAGCTTATCCAGTAATCGCCGGACATCAGGTAATCAAAACCGTTGGCAATCAGCAGGCCGAGCGAAGGCTCGGTCACCGGCAAACCGATGCCAAGAAACGACAGCGTGGCTTCGAGCATAATGGCGTAAGCAATACGCATGGTCGCCACCACAATCAGCGGCGGCAGGCAGTTGGGCAGAATATGGCGGAACAGAATGCGCGGACTGGAAAGCGCCATGCTGCGCGCAGCGTCCACGTAACTGCGGCGACGTTCCAGCAGCGCCGAGCCGCGAATGGTGCGTGCGTAATACGCCCATTGCGTGACCACCAGCGCCAGTATGATTTTATCGACACCCTGCCCGAGTGCCGCCAGCAAAATCAGCGCAATCAGGATCGGCGGGAAGCTGAGCTGGATATCGACAATACGCATGATCAGCGCGTCCGTTTTGCCACCAACGTAAGCGCTGATCAGCCCCAGTGCTGCGCCAATGGTCAGCGCAATCATCGCGCTGGAGACACCCACCAGCAGACTGGTTCGCGTGCCGTACAAAATCGCGCTCAGCAAATCGCGCCCCTGATCGTCAGTGCCCAGCCAGTAAATCATGCCACTCATACTGGTGGTGCACGGTTTCAGGCGGCCATCCATGATGTCGAGCTGCGATAAATCGTACGGATTTTGTGGCGAGATCCACGGCGCCAGCACCGCCAGCACAATGGCGATACCTAAAATGATCAGACCGCATAAGGAGAATTTGTTGCGCAGCAGCGCACGCACGGTGTGGTAAAACGCGGAATGCGGTTTGCCCTGAACAGCGCTGCGCGAATGTACGGAATCAGACGCCATCAGTTTTCGCCCCCCAGCCGGACGCGCGGATCCACCAGCACATACAGCACATCCACCAGCAGATTAATCAGGCTGAACATCACCACGGTGATCATCAGATACGCCAGGATCACCGGCCGGTCGAGTACGGCGATAGAATCGATGATCAGCTTGCCCATGCCCGGCCAGGCGTAAATGGTTTCAGTGACTACTGCGAAAGCAATCAGCGAACCCAGCTCAAGGCCGATGACGGTAATCAGCGGGATCAGGGTGTTTTTCAATACGTGAACCAGCACGATGCGGCTTTCCGATAAACCCTTGGCGCGGGCGAAACGGATGAAGTCCTGTTGCAGGCATTCGAGCACACCCGCGCGGGTCAGACGGATAATCAGCGAGATTTTAAACAGCGCCAGATTCAGGGCGGGCAGGATCAGATGCGCGAGACCGTCGGCGGTAAACAGACTGACGGGGACGCCGAAAATGTCTACCGTGGCACCGCGCCCGGAGGCCGGAAGCACGCCGAGTTTGACGCTGAACAGCATGATCATCATCAGGCCAATCCAGAACGTCGGCAGGCTGAAGCCTAAAATTGAGACGGTCATGATCGACTTCGATAACCAGCCGTCAGGGCGCAGACCGGCGTATACGCCGAGCGGAATGCCGGTCACCAGCGCCAGCACAAACGCCACCAGCGCCAGTTCAAGCGTGGCGGGCATACGCTGGAAAATCAGGTGCAGCGCGGGCTGATTGTAGATGAAGGAGTTACCCATATCGCCATGCAGGGCATTGACCACGAACAGGCCATACTGCTCCCACACCGGTTTATCGAGGCCAAAAGACTGGATCACACTCAGGCGTTCAGCAGGCGTCGCGGTCGTGCTGAGCAGCAGGTCAACCGGATTGCCGACCAGATACACGCCGCCGAAAACCAGCAATGACATCACCAGCAGCGTCAGCAACGTTTGCCCGAAACGCCCGAGCAGGTAACGGCTCATGCGTTTGCGTCGCCATCGCGGCTGCCGTATCGCGAGAAAACACGGCGCAGCAGACTGAAAAAGCCGTATTCATCCACTTTCTGCATGACCGTGGCGTTAGGCGGCGTCGACAGTTTGCTCCAGAAATCCGCGTAGGTATATCCGGCGGTAGTACCGGAAACCGCTACGCCCACGCGCGCGGGCTGGCCTTCAAACAGGCCTGGCTGCAACAACCACGCGACGGTGGTGGCGTCATGCACCGGCCCGCCTTCGCGGCCAAACCGGTTGAGATCACTGCGGTCAAACGCATTAAGTAAAGCAGAAGTAGATTCGCCCGGCAGGCCGCCATCCTGTTTTAATGCTTCAATATCATCTGCGCTGATCAGCGCCTGAAAAGTCATATCTAGCGGCATGATGATCAATGGCACGCCGCTGTTAAACACTTTTTCGGCGGCATGCGGATCGGCATAGACGTTAAATTCAGCCCACGGCACGCGATGGCCGAGGGCGGTAAAGGCGCAGCTCATGGTGACGATCTGTTTAATGCCACGCGCGACGTCCGGGTGCATTCCCAGCGCCAGCGCAATATTGGTCATCGGACCGATGACGCACAAGGTGATCGGTGAGTTCTCTCCGGCGGCCTGTCGTAATGTCCGCACCAGAAAATCCACCGCGTGTCCGGCCTGCGGTTGCAGTTCCGTGTCTGGCACCAGTTCATTTTTGAACGCGCCAATGTGTGCGTATTTGCCATAAACCTGTTCACGCACCAGCGGACCGGGTGCGCCGGCATAAACGGGCGTAGCGGTCCTGCCAGACAACGCAACAATTTTGCAGGCATTGCGCACGGTGTCTTGCAGCGCCACGTTGCCAGCGACAACGGTCACACCAAGCACATCCAGTTCCGGCGAGGCCAGCGCCAGCCACAACGCGATGGCGTCATCCACGCCAGGATCGGTATCGATAATGATGCGCTGGCTCATAATTTTATTTCCCGGCATAACGTGAAAGCAGTTCGTAAAACAGCGCGAAGACTTTGTCGGCCTCTGCGTGCGTGACGATATCAACGTTGGGTGTCAGTCCCGACTTGCCATACCAGTCAGCGACGGTTTGCCCCATACACAACTCGCTGTCGTGTTCGACAAACACCCGCGCTTTTTCGGTGCTGAACAGTTCCGGCGCCAGTACGTAAGCAATCACCAGCGGGTCGTGTAGCGGCCCGCCGCGTGAACCGTAGCGGCGCACGTCGTTGCGATCCCAGAACGCCATTAATTCGCCCAACTGAACGGAGATCCGCCCGGAGACTTTGATAAATTTCGCCACATGTTCCGGCGTCAGAATCACCTGATGCGTGGCATCGAGCGGTAAAACCGTGATGTTCAGATCCGAGGAAAACACAATATGCGCGGCATGGGGATCGGCGAGCATATTGAATTCAGAGGTCATGGTGCGGTTACCGGCTTCGCGATACGCACCGCCCATCAGCACCACGCGACCAATACCCTCAGTGATCCCAGGTTTCATGCGCAGCGCCGTTGCCAGATTGGTCAGTGGCCCGAGCACGCACAGCGTCAGTGGCTGATTATGTTCAATCGCCTGCTCACAGCGGCTGATCAGAAAGTTAACGGCATGAACGGCGTCAGCCTGTTTTTGTGGCGCGGGAAAGGTGGTATTACCCAGACCGTTTTCGCCGTGAAACTGGCCGTGGATCGGCGCGCGCAGCAGCGGCTGATGACAACCGGCAAACACCGGGATATCCAGCCGGTAACCCAGCTCGGTAATTTGCAGCGCATTACGTGTGGTATTCGCCAGCGGCTGATTGCCACACACGGTGCAAATGCCGAGAATGTTCAGTTGCGGCGCGACGAACGCGCTGAGCAGTGCAATGGCGTCGTCAATGCCCGGATCGCAGTCAATGATCACCGGCAGGGTTTTCACAGCGCCCCCACGGAACGTAAAACGTCAGCGATTTCCTGACGCGCGGCCTGATTTAATGGCACCTGCGGCGGCAACGGATCGCCGACCTCAAAACCCTGCAATTGCAGCGCGGCTTTAATACAACCGGCGATAGAATATTTGGCGAAGATTTCATTGATGCGCCACAGCGGACGCTGCAACTCCATCGCCTTTTTCCAGTCGCCCTGCTTCGCGGCCTCATACAGCGCCAGACTTTGCTTCGGCACAATACAGGCCGGACCGGCCATCCAGCCCACGCCGCCAATCAGCATCACGCAGGCAGGAATGTGTGCCGATGCGGCAAATACCTGCATCCGCCCCTGCGTGCGTTCGATAATCGACAACAACCGGCCGGTATTGGTCGAGGCATCTTTAATATAGTTGATATTTTCCACGTGACTGAGCCGCTCGATGACAGGCAGGCTGAGATCAGAACGCTGGAACTGCGGATTGGTATACAGCACAACCGGCAGCTTTCCGGCTGCGGTCGCGATGGCACGAAAATAATCCTCGACGCCCTGTTCGGGCACCGGGAAATAGGCCTCGAGGATCGCCAGAATACCGTCGACACCCAGCGCGCCGTAGCGAGCGGTTTGCGCTACGGCGTCCTGAATGGTGGTGGCTGCGACACCGGCAATAACCGGAACGCGGCCTCGAGCGGCTTCAACGACAATTTTCACTATCTCCGTGCGTTGTTCTGCATTGAGATAAGCGAATTCACCTGTACTGCCGAGCGGCGTCAGACCATGCACCCCGCTGTTTATCAGGTGTTCGACCAGCGCTGTTAACACTGGTTTGTCTATCTGGCCGCCATCAGTGACCGGCGAAACCAGATAGGGATACACACCGCTAAAAGAAGTCATAGCTTCTCTCTCTTTTAGTAAACTACTACCTTAGTACAGCCCTGGTGTTGGTGCTGTATTCCCGCCTGGGTTTGGTATGCACTTTGCGTTTACTTACTGTTTCTTATGGACAAAGTACGGCAACGTATAGCCATCTGAGCGACCAACGTAGGTATAAGGTGTTTTCATCGCCCAGGTGTATGAAAGGAACAACAGCGGAATGGTGCCTTCATCCTTCATCGCAATCTCTGTGGCGTGTTGCAGTAACTTTTCACGCTGGCCATCGTCGAGAGTTTCCCGCGCCTGCAGCAGTGTTTTATCAAATTCAGGGTTCGAGTAACGCCCGCGATTGCCTTGTCCGCCGTTCGGCCCGAAGGTTTCGAGCAATGGCCCCAGCACACCAGAGGCTTCACCGGTTTCAATCGCCGCACCGCCCATAATCAGGCTGAAATCGCGTTTGGATGCACGGGAGAAATACACGCTGCCCGGCATGGTCACGACGTCAGTTTTAATGCCAACGCGGCTGAACATCTGGCCGAGCGCCTGCGCAATTTTAGAATCGTTCGGATAACGGTCATTCGACGCATGGAACGTCAGCGTAAAACCATCCGGATAACCGGCCTGCGCCAGCAATTGTTTCGCTTTCACCGGATCGTAAACCGGTGCGGCAATCGACGGCGTATAGCCGAAGTAACCTTTCGGCACCAGTTGCGACGCCGGAACGCCCTGCCCGTCCATAATGCGATCCACAATCGCCTGACGGTTTATCGCCAGCGACATCGCCTCACGCACTTCACGTTTTTTCAGCGGATTGCTGCCATCCGGCCCTTTGGCGAATGGCGACACATCGCGATCCTGATCCGGATGTAAATACAAAATACGGTTACCGGCGACAGATTCCAGATGCAGACTGGCTTGTTTGCCCAGATCCCGCCCGTCTGCCGTCGGTACGCTTTCAATCATATCAACGTCGCCGGAACGCATTGCCGCCACACGGGCACTCGGGTTTTTGAACACGCGCAAGGTGACGTTATCCCATTGCGCTTTTCCACCCCAGTACTGATCGTTACGCGCCAGCACGACGTTATCGTCCGGTGTCCAGCTGACAAATTTGAACGGGCCGGTACCGATGACATCTTTCCCTTCATTAAGGGTTTGCGATCCGACCGTCTCAAGCCGGGCCGGTAAAATAGCAACACGGCTTAAGTTGTTAAGTAATAATGGTGTTGGCGCTTTGGTGACAATTCTCACCGTTAAAGGATTCACTTCGGTGACGTCAGCGATATCGTTGACGTACGGCGTATAGGCGCTCGGGCTGTTTTTTGAGGCCAGCGCCACGCGTTTCACGCTGGCAATCACATCTTTGGCAGTGAAATCGCTGCCATCGTGGAATTTCACACCGGGACGCAGGGCAAATTCCCAGGTGGTGTCGTTGATGACTTTCCATGACACTGCAAGCGCTGGCGTTATGTGTTGTTTTTCGTCCTGATTCACCAGGCCGTCGAATATGTTGCGTGCCATCGCACTGTTGGCACCGCCGACGTAAAACTGCGGATCCATAGACGTGGTTGATGCGGCAAGGCCGATATTAAGATCAGCAGCCTGTACGGTCTGTAAAGCAAAAAGCGTGGCCAGTGCTGAGGAAAGCACTCCTGCCAAAACGGACTTTCTCATTCATTTAACCCTTAATTATTTTAGATTTTCAGGCAATGTGTATCAGATCGTAAACTGGAGTCTAGGGGGTGGACTTCTGAATTGAAAATTGTATTTTGTGTTACATCCATAAACAAATGTTATGGATCTTGAGGATGCATATGAAAATTAATCCCAGACAGGTAGAAGCTTTTCACAAGGTGATCCTTACCGGTGGCATGACCGCCGCCGCCAATATGATGAACATTACGCAGCCTGCGGTCAGCCGCTTGATCCGCGATTTCGAATATGCGGTTGATCTGAAGCTGTTTGACCGCGACGGACGCGGGTTGATCCCGCGCGACGATGCCATCAAGTTGTATCGTGAAGTCGAGCGTTTGTATCTCGGACTTGAACATATTTCACGTATCGCCGACGAAATACGTCATTCAAAAGGCAGCGTTTTGCGCATTGGCACGGTTGCGGCGCTTTCCGCGCTGTGCGTCGAACACATTTTGCCGCCGCTGATTGAGAGT
Source organism: Rahnella aceris (assembly GCF_011684115.1). NCBI lineage: Bacteria > Pseudomonadati > Pseudomonadota > Gammaproteobacteria > Enterobacterales > Yersiniaceae > Rahnella > Rahnella aceris. The sequence continues at coordinate 551,468 of NZ_JAADJV010000003.1, forward strand.
ATTGACGATATCTCGCTGTTTCTGGATATCGAAAGCACGACGCACATCACCGATGTGGTGACCAGCAATCAGTACGACGTCGGGTTCATTTTCGGTAAGCCGGATGTGAAGGGGCTGGAAGCGGAAATGCTGGCGCGGGCCAATGCCGTTGCCGTGATGTCACCACGTCACCCGCTGGCCAAACAGAATGTCGTCACCGCGATGGATCTGACGCGTTACCGCCCTATTATACCCGGGCGCAAAACGCCGCTGCGTGAACAGCTCGATCAGGTGATGAGCCGCCTCGACTTATATATGAATAACCCGATTGAAACGTCGCTGAACAATTGTTGTGTGATGGCGGGGAATAATCTGGGTATCGGTGTGGTGGATTTCATCACGGCTCGCAGCCACAAAAGCGATATCGTGCTTAAGCCGTTTACGCCAGATATCAGCATCGCCTATCTCGCCGTTTTCCCGCCGCAGATCCCGAAAAGCCGTCTGGTGGAACATATCACCAAAGAAATGAAGACATTAATTGAAGGCTATTTGTAAAACACCCCGTCAGGTTCGCCAAAATCGTACCAGTGAGTCCAACGTGTTCCCCTTCTCCCCTTTATGGTGAGAAGTCTGCGGACGGCTGGTACGTTTAATTAGATGAAAAACGTATATCAAACACTTCAGTTATCAAAATAACGAATAAAACACTTTATTTTATTCTTTAAAATCAATGAATAAAATTTAACTGCATAAATAATAATCTAATCTATAATAATTTACCTAATTTCAAACTCTTCGTTACACATTCACAACCTCGATGAGAAGTATTACTCTTTGCGCGAAATTGTTCTACTTGGTTCATTTAATAACGGGTGGTCATTAAGTGGTACCAGCTTTTCATCAACAGTTCTCTACAACCTATTTTCTACAAACCAATGCAGTGAGATAAATCATGCCAACAACAAATAACAAGTGGACGTGGCTCCTCTGGTTACTGAGTGCGCTGATGGTCGTCATCGGCCTGACACTCGGTATCGGTGGTGCGTACCTGGCCACATTAGGAGGAAGCGTTTACTTCCTGCTGATGGGTCTGGCGCTCATCGTTTCCGCCGTTTTGATTTTTAAAGGTAAGCCGTCAGGCGCATGGCTGTATGCCGTGGCCTTTGTGCTTTCTATTATCTGGGCTGTCTGGGACGCGGGCTTCACGTTCTGGCCGCTGTTCTCCCGCCTGTTCACTTTCGGCGTGCTGGCTTTCCTGGTGGCACTGGCCTATCCGTTGCTTCAGGCACGCGCGGGCCTGGTGGTGCGTAAAGGGCCAGGCTTCTCGCTGGCGGCTGTTCTGGCCGTTGCGCTGATTGCCGCATTCGGTAATACCTTCGTGCCGACGCCAATCATCAGCGCCGACAGCGATCAGGTGCCGGTGAAACCGGTAGATAAAGGTGCAGAGCAGAAGAACTGGGAAAACTGGGGTAACACTACCGCTGGCGACCGTTTTGCTGCACTGGATCAGATCAACAAAACCAACGTGGATAAACTTCAGGTTGCGTGGATTGCCCATACCGGTGATATCCCGCAGAGCAACGGCTCCGGCGCTGAAGACCAGAACACGCCGCTGCAAATCGGTGACAAGCTGTTTGTGTGTACCGCTTACAGCAAAGTGATCGCCCTGAATGTGGATGACGGTAAAAAGCTGTGGTCTTACGATTCCAACTCCACCGCACCTAACTGGCAGCGTTGCCGCGGGCTGGGCTATTACGAGAACAGCGCCGCCCCACAGGCTGCGGCGGCACAACCTGCCGCTGTGCCTGCTGCTGAACCGGCAAGCCCGACCGCTGCTTCAGAAGCCGCCGCGCCTGCCACTAACGCACCGCAAACGCCTGCTGCCACCGGCGGTACCGTCAGCGCCACCTGTGAACGTCGTCTGTTCCTGCCAACCATTGATGCCCGCCTGATTGCCATCAACGCCGACACCGGCAAGCCTTGCGCTGATTTCGGTGACAACGGCGTGGTGGATCTGAAAGTCGGCATGGGCGAAGTGAAACCTGGCTACTACCAGCAAACCTCTACCCCGCTGGTTGCGGGTAACGTGGTTGTCGTTGGCGGTCGCGTAGCGGATAACTTCTCTACCGGCGAACCTCCGGGCGTGGTGCGTGCATTCGACGTGCACACCGGCGCACTGGTGTGGGCATGGGATCCGGGTAATCCGAACATCACCAAACTGCCACCGGAAGGTCAGACTTATACCCGTGGTACGCCAAACGTCTGGTCGGCCATGTCCTACGATCCAAAACTGGGTCTGATTTACATGCCTACCGGTAACGCGACGCCAGACTTCTTCGGCGGCACGCGTACCGAGCTGGATGACAAATACAGTTCTTCTGTTGTTGCGGTAGATGTGGCCACCGGTAAAGTCCGCTGGACCTTCCAGACCACCCATCACGATCTGTGGGACTTCGACCTGCCGTCTCAGCCGCTGCTGTATGACCTGCCGGACGGGAAAGGTGGCAGCACGCCGGTTCTGGTGCAGACCTCCAAACAAGGCATGATCTTCATGCTGAACCGCGAAACCGGCCAGCCGGTCGCCAAAGTGGAAAACCGCGAAGTACCGCAGGGTAATGTCCCTGGCGAACGCTACTCCAAAACGCAGCCTTTCTCTGTCGGTATGCCAAACATCGGCAACCAGACGCTGAAAGAGTCTGATATGTGGGGCGCGACACCAATGGATCAGCTGCTGTGCCGCATCGAGTTTAAAGGCATGCGTCATCAGGGCGTTTACACGCCTCCGGGTCTGGATCGTTCCCTGCAATTCCCGGGTTCTCTGGGCGGCATGAACTGGGGCAGCGTCTCGGTTGACCCGAACAACGCCATCATGTTCGTGAATGATATGCGTCTGGGTCTGGCGAACTACATGGTTCCGCGTGCCCAGGTTCCGACCGGCGCGAGCGGCATCGAGATGGGGTTGGTACCGATGGACGGCACACCTTATGGCGCAGTCCGCGAGCGTTTCCTGTCTCCGCTGGGCATTCCTTGCCAGAAACCACCGTTCGGTACCATGTCTGCGGTGAACCTGAAAACCGGCAAAATCGTCTGGCAGGTGCCGGTCGGTACGGTGAAAGACACCGGTCCGCTGGGCATCAAAATGCGCATGCCAATGGAAGTCGGTATGCCAACGCTGGGCGCGAGCCTGTCAACGCAATCCGGCCTGCTGTTCTTCGCCGGTACGCAGGATTTCTATCTGCGCGCGTTCGATACCGCAAACGGTAAAGAAATCTGGAAATCCCGTCTGCCGGTCGGCAGCCAGTCCGGCCCGATGACCTACGTTTCACCGAAAACCGGTAAACAGTACATCATCATCAGCGCCGGTGGCGCACGTCAGTCCGCAGAACGCGGCGACTACGTGATCGCCTACGCGCTGCCTGATCAGAAGTAAGATTTCGCAGTCAATGACAAAGCCCGCTGGTGCAGACCGGCGGGCTTTTTTGTTGAACGTAACCCACAGATACCTTTAATGATGTTCCTGTCTTCACGACAGCAATGTTAAAACATACTAAACAAATAATTTGGGTTAAGGAGAGTGACGAGTATGATGCAACCATTACCCTTACTAACCAAAAGGAATTGGCATGGAAATCATCGGAGACAACAGCGTTATCACCAGTGTTGCACCCAAAGGTAAGGTTGTTTACTGCCGTGGTGAAACCCCCAGATTCTGGCTGGAACTGCAATTTGTCGATGAGAATAATCTCCCCGTTACCGGACTGAAGGTCACACTGGAATACCATCCGCTGGCATCCGCGCAAGACGTCGCGATGTGGAAAAAATATAGTAATCACCACTACGATCCCACACCACCACCTAATCCCCCTGCCGGAGTGACAGACAGCCAGGGACTGGTCAGGTTCGACGATTTGTCCTGGATAACGGTCGACGTAAAAGCAGACGCACAGCAGCTGGCCGACGAAATGGAGCAGCGCCCGCTGGGACTTCGGCGCAATCCTAACAGCCAGCCGGTGAGCAAAAATGTCTTTCGTCGGGAAACGCGAGATAAAAGCTGGCGATCTGACGTACAGGAAAAAGCCGAGGCCGCAGGACATATCCACCATTACGTGACCATCGGTGAACTTTGCGATCAGTTGCCTCACATTGAAGGCTGGGAGGAGAAGGAGCCACCGGAGTTTCATTTTCAGCAAGGGCGTTCGCTGAAAGGCACAGAGATAGCGTGTCAGGCGCTAAAGCAGCGGCACGTCATTGAAATCTGCCCGTTCCGGGCGTGGGTGCTGGCACTGCATGACACCACCGCGTTTGATCTTGCCAACAGCCTAAACCTCGGCATTATGGCTGACCTCGCCTATTCGGCTGAAGCGAAGAACAATACCATTGATTATTTCTTCCGGAATAAATGTCAGGATCTGTCTGCAATCCCGCAGTTTGCCGAATTCCCGTCTTATTACCACACGCTGGCCGTAGATGTCCCCTTCCGGGAACGTTATCTTGCACCTGTGTATCTGAATACGGGTGAGGGGTTAAATCCTGAGGGTGACACCAGGCTTTTTACAGTTGAGTGTGATACTCACATTATCGTTGCGTGGTGCGGTACGGACAGTTTGTTAAACGCTCTGACAGATATCTCCTTTGCGCCCAAAAAATGCCAGCCTGAGCTTGGTGGCGTGGGTCACATACACGGCGGTTTTTTGAAAGCCTACCAGCTAGCAAAACAAAGATTCGAGCTTAGATTTCAGAACGTAATCACTTCTCTAAATGAAGGGAGAGGCACGAAAAAACTTTTCATCTGTGGTCACAGTCTGGGCGGTGCGCTGGCCTTAACCTATGCTGCCGAGATGAAGAACAGCCGCCCTATTCTGTATACTTTCGGTATGCCACGCACCTTCACTCGCGCAGCAGTGCTCGGACTGGACGCTGTAACTCATTACCGCCACGTCAATGATAACGATTCAGTCACCCAAATTCCTCCCGATGCCGATGTAGACAATATTTTCTATGAGAAATGGGGGCCACTGGGCGACAAACTCGGCTTCGACTGGTCGGTGACAACACTTACCGGTTTGGGAGTGGCTGTTCGCGACCTGGCTTTTCAGTCCACAGGAATTTCCGATAAAAAAGATCCCTACTGGCATCACGGCAATACAGTGATATTTTTCCAGGCTCAGCAGTGCGTGATGCAATCCCGTCATCAGAACGTTCCGTGGATAGGCGGCGGAGGCAGCGATAATCCGGCACCCGGCGTGGTGAGCACCTGCCATAAGCAGTCGGTGAAACTCTTTCTGGTGCCCTCACTGAATGAAGAATGCCTTAATGCCACCGGCGAGCATCAGGCGAAGTTTATCGGGTGTCTGGATACCGTTAACCTGAGAAAAACCTTCCCCAGAAACACTAATCCCGAACTGGACGGACTTTTGAGTAACCCTTCCAGCCATTCTATGGCACACCGCTACCTGCCTTATATCCATAATCAGGTACTTGAGCTGGCAAATCCGGATCTTGAGATGGACCGGAAGGAGAAGCGGGCTGAGTTCAGGCAGGAGATTGAAGCAACTGCCAAAGGAAGTGCTAATCAGGATGAAGTACAGCGAAACCAGGAATTTATAGCGCTTCAGGATATGTTGCCGGTGGCACTAACCCGCACCCGCTCAGAAGATGTGGGCAAAAATGCCCTGCTACGTTTTGCTGCAGTTACGGAGGAAGAAGTTGAATTTTCTAAATAAAACAGCCCTGTTGATGCCGACAGTATTTTTGCTTTCCGCCTGTTATGGCAAAACAGACCAGACGTTGTCACCGCCGGAAAATGCCCGGCGCGTGACCATAGTCGTCAGGGTTCCTGAAGGCATTACACTATTGCCATTGCAAATGCTTTACCGTTCTGAACGGTGCAAGACTAAAAGCTACAACTCGAGTAATGAAGCCTACGAAATTCGCGGATATAACGGTTTTATGCAGGCATTCCCCCCGCAGGAAAACAGTGATATCAGACAGCAGCGGATTGCCATTGATGGCGGCGGGCCATGTCAGTGGCAGCTTAATTCCATTAAAGTCAGCTTTAAATTTTCCAATGACAATCCTCTAGTACAAGGGAAGAAAATAATTACTACTAATTATATTTTTGATTTTGATGATTATGGCTTTAGTGATGGTTACGCCACCGGTGAAGCACAAATTACCAGTGGAAATCTTGAATTGAAAACAGATTTTTTTCCTATGGTTATTATAAATCAAATGTTCAATCAAATATCTATTGAGATGTTTGGTGGTGATACAAATTATGACAGATGGAGCCGACGTTACAAACTTCAAGATACTCAGAAAATAGCCATTGAACCGATATTACACTCTCAGAAAGAAGTATTACTACAGGGTGATGAAGAACGTGGAGTCGGGATGATGATCACTTATCCCAATGGAAGCATTGAGCATGTACGCAAGATAAAGCCTGATTATGAAAAGCTACTATCGATGAAATAGAAAGGGATTCTTTCGTTTTACATATTCAAGGAGGAAGAAGTTGAATTTTTTAAATAAGAATTATGCGGTTATATCCTTTATCGTGCTGCTTTATGGCTGTGATAACACTCCCGACCGCACTCTGTCTCCACCTCAGAATGCAAAGTGGATCGACGTGGTCTTCACGCTTCCGGCAGATACCGTTCTTTTACCAATGGAAGTTCTTTACCGTTCAGATAAGTGTAAAACAGTGCGTTATAACTCGAGTAATGAACCTCATGATATTCCCGGTTATAACGATTTCGAGAAGCCATTCGGTCAGCAAGGAAGCAGTAATATCTGGCGGGCACATATCGCCATTGATGGCGGCGGAAAATGCCAGTGGCAGCTTAATTCTATCAAGGTCAGTTTTAGGATTGCTGATAATAATCCTCTGGTGCAGGGGAAAAAGGGGTTTGCGACCAATTATATCTTTGACTTTGATGATTATGGATTCAGTGATGGCTACGGTACAGGTAGGGCAATCATGGTCAGTGGAAATCTTGAATTGAAAACAGATTTTTTCCCTATGGTTATTATAAATCAAATGTTCAATCAAACATCTATTGAGATGTTTGGTGGTGACACAAATTATGACAGATGGAGCCGACGTTACAAACTTCAAGATACTCAGAAAATAGCCATTGAACCGATATTACACTCTCAGAAAGAGGTATTACTACAGGGTGATGAAGAACGTGGAGTCGGGATGATGATCACTTATCCCAATGGAAGCATTGAGCATGTACGCAAGATAAAGCCTGATTATGAAAAGCTACTATCAATGAAATAGAAAAGGAATTATTTCATTTTACATTTTCAAGGAGGAAAAAGTTGAATTTTCTAAATAAAACAGCCCTGTTGCTGCCGACAGTATTTTTGCTTTCCGCCTGTTATGGCAAAACAGATCAGACGCTGTCACCGCCGGAAAATGCCCGGCGAGTAACCATAGCCGTCAGGGGTCCTGAGGGCATTACACTGTTGCCATTGCAAATGCTTTACCGTTCTGAACGGTGCAAGACTAAAAGCTATAACTCGAATAATGAAGCCTATGAAATTCGCGGATATAACGGTTTTATGCAGGCATTCAACCCGCAGGTAAACAGTGATATCAGACAGCAGCGGATTGCCATTGATGGCGGCGGGCCATGTCAGTGGCAGCTTAATTCCATTAAAGTCAGCTTTAAGATTGCTGATGGCAATCCTCTCGTTAAAGGAAAAGAGGTTTTCGCTACTAATTATATCTTCGATTTTGATGATTATGGATTTAGCGATGGTTATGGTACCGGTAAAGCGAAGGAAGCCAGGGGTAATCTTCATTTAAAAACGGACTTTTTTCCGGTGGCGACTCATCTGGATGAGAATGATATTAGCCTGGAGTTTTTTGGCGGTGAAACAGGATATGAAAAATGGAGAAGGCGATATAAGCTCCATGATACGCAGAAAATATTTATTGAACCGAATATTCATTTAACAAAAGTTGTTACGCTCATTCCGCCTGAACAAAAAGAGGATAGAGATTTTTCAGCGATTTATCCTGATGGGAGTACCGAAAAAATTCCGTATATTTATCCTAATTACGAAAAACTGCTATCCATGAAATAACGAAGTCATTATGAAGTTACCTTCAGGGAGGAAGAAGTTGAATTTTCTAAATAAAACAGCCCTGTTGCTGCCGACAGTATTTTTGCTTTCCGCCTGTTATGGCAAAACAGATCAGACGCTGTCACCGCCGGAAAATGCCCGGCGAGTAACCATAGCCGTCAGGG